>JBBJOU010000043.1:0-10783 GCA_037724305.1 Acidimicrobiales bacterium | reverse complement strand
GCGTTGATCTCGCCCGGGGCCTTCCGCATGGCCCACGCCGGCACCTCGTGCAAGGGGACCGTGCCCCGTCCCAGGACCTTGAGGGCGGTGCGGAAGGCGATCCACAGGTCGAGGCGCCAGGTCCGGGCCTCGAGGTAGATGCGGTCGTACTCGGGGTGCTGGCCGATCAGGCCGACGCAGTGGGGGCTGATCTGCCACAACCCGGTGAGACCGGGGCGGACCCGGCACCGCAGCTCGGCGAAGGACGGGTCGAAGTCGTCGTGGAGGACCTGCATCTCGGGCCGGGGGCCGACCAGGGACATCGAGCCGGCGACCACCAGCCACAGCTGGGGCAGCTCGTCGAGGTGGAACCGGCGGAGGAGGGCAGCGGCCCGGGGCAGGCGGTGGACGTCGATGGCGAACTTGTCGAGGTAGGCACCGGTGGTGACGGGCAGCGTCCGGACCTTGATCACCCGGAACGGGCGCCCGTACCGGCCCACCCGCTCGTGGACGAAGAAGGGGTTGGCCCGCAGCGTGAAGACCGAGACCAGCGCAGCCGCGGCGACCACGGGGAGTGACAGCAGGGCGAGGGGGATGCCGACGACCAGGTCGGCGGCTCGCTTCATGGCAGGAGGACGGTGGACGTCAAGGTCAGGTCCGGAGGTCGGGTGCAAGTCGAGGGACACTTAGGCCCGGCGAGGAGTTTCGGCGGCGACGAGCGGAGTCCTCCCCCCCAAAGGGATGATAGGCCGGCCGGGGTCACGGAGCGTACAGGTCCACGGGCAAGTTGCGGTCGGCCGGGCCGTCATCCCGGGGTGGTGGGCTCGGGGGCGCGGCCCGGGGCCAGGGCCACGGGACGGGTGAGGGGGGTGCGGACCATCACCCGCCCGTCGCCGGTGTCGAGGTCCACCAGCAGGGTGGTGGGGCGCACCCGACCGGAGGGCAGCGCCTCCAGGGCGTAGGCCCCCTCGGGTCGGGGCGGCAGACGGAGCTCGAGCACGACTGTGTGGGTGCCCTGGGCCGGGACGGCGAGCGTGTATCCCACCACCGCCCTCCCGTCCTCGGCCTGCACCGACGGCTGGGTGTCGGGGGGGTCGCCCGAGCTGCCGACCAGGGTAGTCCCCCGCGGCAGGTACAGGCTCACCAGGCCGCGGTAGACGCCGGTCTGCTCGGACTCGTCGAAGGGGCCGAAGACGTACGCCGGTTCGGTGGCGCCGGCCGGGGCGGTGTTGGTGACCGTCACCGCCGCCTCCACCGTCCCCCCCTCGCCGCCGGGCCGCACGCCCTCGAGGGCCAAGGTGGTGTCGACGTAGTAGTCGAGCTTGTTGCCGCTGATGTTCTGCACGCCGAGGTGGACGTACTCGGCCTCGGGGTCGGGGAGGTCGGCGCTGGCGCCGAAGGCGTCGACGGCGGCCTGGACGCCGGCGTCGCGGGACCACATGGCCAGGTGGCGCTCCGACGCGGTCTGGAGCATGGCCTCGCCCAGCCCCCGCAGCGACGGGATCTCGCCGTCGAGCAGGCGGTCGAAGGCGGCCTCGGCCACGTCGGCCAGGACGTCGGAGCGGTCGTCGATGTCGGGGAAGCGGAGGTAGGCCTCGTTCAGGGTGAGGTCGACGACGTTGTCGGCGTCGACCGTGCCCAGCTCGCCCACCTCGACCGGGCCGGTCGCCTCGAGGAGGGCGGCCAGCCCGACCGGGTCGACCTGGATGACCCCGTCGGCCCGCTCGCCGGTGGCCTGCTCGTACATCTGCACCATGGTGGGGGCCGCCACCGTTAGGTCGGCGGCGACGGTGGCGTTGCGCCAGCGCTGGGTGATGTCGAAGCCCTGCCAGCGGGCGAGCACGTCCTCGGGCAGGTCGACCTGCTCGGGCGGGAGAGGCTGGTCGAGGTTGATCTCGTCGATCCGCCCGAAGTCGCCCACCTCGGCCTCGCCGTCCTCGGACTCCAGCACGCCGTAGCTCAGGATCATCCCGCCGGTGCCGCGCATCTCGGCCGGGTTGGCCACGGCGATGAGGAACCGGCGCGGCCCCTGGGCCCCGGTGAGGTCCTCGAGCACCTGGAGGCCCTGGGCCACCGACCGGAACTGGCGGACGCGGGATTCCGACTCGGTGGCCACCTCGTCCTTGAGCTCGCGGACCGGCCCCAGGAGCCATTGGTCGCCCGGCTGCTCGGGGGCCCGGGGGAGGGTCGCGGCGGACGCCGCCAGCTCCTCGCGCACGGCCACGATGGCGGTGGCATCGACCGTCCCGTCGCGGAGCGAGACCTCGAGCCGGCCGTCCTCCCCGGCCAGGGGCGTCGCCGCCCGCAGGATGCGCCGGCCGCTGTCGATCAGCTCGAGGCTGTCGCCGGTCGAGCTGCGCAGCGAGTCCAGGTTCTGGCGGGCGACCGGGAGCCCGCCGACGAGGTCGAGGGCGGGGTTGCCGTACAGGCGCCCGTTGGCGGTAGAGGCGAGGGCGTAGGCGGCGTCGAGGCGCTCCTGGGCCTCGCCGATCCGGCCCGCCTCGACTAGGTCCTGGACCTGGTCGAGGTCGTCGCGAGCGCCCTGCAGGTCCGACGCGGCCCGGGTCAGCGTCAGGGCGGCCAGACCGCAGATGCCGACGGCCACGACGAAGGCGACGAGTACGCCCCAGCGCACGGCCGGCGAGTGGCGCCACGAAGGGGGGCGACCGTGCTGGTTCCGGCGCCGGGACCCGCCCCTCACTGCGCCGACCGGGAGGACATGGCGGCAGACTGTAGCGCCCGGCCACCCGCCGGTGACAGAGCGCCCCACGGGTTCCTCTAGAGTCGGTCTCTCGGTGCCGAGGGTCGGCGTCGGTGGGCGACAAGGAGACGCTGGATTGGAGCTGCGCCGCTACCTGGCCCTCCTCCGTCGGCGGTGGCTGCTGATCGTCCTGACGGTGATCGTGGCCCTGGCCGTCGGCTACCAGGTCACCCCGAGGGCCGACCGCTACACGGCCCGCAGCACCCTGTACATCGGGTCCCGCACCATCGACACCGAGCAGGCGGACCTCTCCGGGGACCGGGCCCTGGCCCTCGACCGGCTGGTGGTCACCTTCTCGGTCATGATCGACAGCCAGCCGACCGCGGCCCGGGCCATCGACCTCACCGGCGTCGACACCTCGCCCGAGCGGCTGGTGTCGAACACCACCACCGAGCCCGAGCCGGCCACCCAGCTCCTCTACATCGACGTGGTCGACGCCGACCCGGCGCGGGCCCAGGCCCTGGCCAACGGGCTGGCCGACGCCTTCGTAGAGGCCGTGCAGGACTTCGAGCCGGGCTCGGTCACGGGGGGCGAGGGCGACGTCCCCGTCCTGCCCGCCTACATCTTCGAGCGGGCGCGGCTGCCCACCGTCCCCGAGTCGAGCGGGCTGGTGACGAACCTGCTGTTCGCGGTGGTGCTCGGCGCCGGCCTGGCCGTGGCCGTGGTCCTCCTGCTCGACTACCTAGACCTCAGCATCCGCACCCCTGACGACGCCGAGCGGCTGATCGAGCTGCCGGTGCTGGGGGTGATCCCGTCACTGGGCACGGCGGTGCCGGCCGCAGCCGGAGGTGGGCGTGGCCGCTGACCGGGTGCGCCGCGCCCGCCGTGGGCGGCGGCGGCCGCCGGCCCCCAACCGACTGGTGTCCCACGACGAGGCCTTCCGCACGCTGCGGACCAACCTCCTCGTGGCCACCAGCGACATGACCAACCCGAGCGTCCTCGTCACCAGCGCCCTCCCGGGCGAAGGCAAGACGTCGACGTGCGCGGCGCTGGCGGCGTCGATCGCAGCATCGGGGCCCATGGTCGTCGCCGTCGACCTCGACCTCCGCCGCCCAGACCTCCACTTGCGCTTCGGGGTCGACAACGGCCGCGGCGTGGGCGACGTGCTGTCCGGCCGGGAGTCGGTGGCCGACTGCCTGGTGCGCGTCGGCCCGCCCGGCAAGGCCGCGAGCGGGTCGGCGTCTGGATCCGATGCCGGCGCGCCCGACCCGCCGGACGGCGGCTACCCCGGTCGAGGGTCACTCTTCGTGCTGCCCGCCGGCCGGCCGGTCGACCACCCCGCTGAGCTGCTGGGCGGCCCCCGCACGACCCAGCTGCTCGACGCCCTGCGGCAGTTCGCCGACTTCGTCCTCATCGACACCCCACCGGTCCTCTCCGTGGCCGACACGCTCGGCATCGGCCGTCTGGCGTCGGGCGCCCTGCTGGTGGTGGAGACGGGCCGAGCCCCGCTCCCGGCCGTGCAGCGGGCGAAGGCCGAGCTCACCCGGAACCAGATCCGGCTGCTGGGCATTATCCTCAACCGCTTCGAGGACCAGGGCGGGCTGGCCCCCTACCGCTACGACTACTCCAGCGACGTGGTGCCGAACCGGGCCCCGGTGGGCGATCTCACCCGCTTCTTCGGTCGCTCTCGCAACGGCGACGCCTCCTAGGCCGGGCGGCGGCCCCGACCACCTCGGCGTAGACGGCGGCCATGCGGCGGCCCATCGCATCGCCCCCGAAGCGGTCGGCCACGGCACCGGCGGCGACGTCGGCCCGCCGGCGGGCGGCGACCGGGTCCCGCAGGACGTCGAGCACGGCGGCGGCCAGGGCGGCCGGGTCCCGGGGCGGGACGATCCGGCCCTCGACCCCGTCGGTGACCAGGTCGGCGCTGCCAGCCACGTCGGTCAGGACCACGGGCACGCCGGCCCACATGGCCTCCATGGGGGCGTAGGGGGCGCCCTCGAACACCGAGCTCATGACGAACACGTCGAGCGACGGCAGGGCCCGGTCGGCCTCGGGGAGGTGGGGGACGACGTGCAGCCGGTCGGCCAGGCCGGCGCCGGCCACGGCGGCGTCCACCTCGGCGCGCAGGGCCCCGTCGCCGATGACGGCGAAGTGGGCGTCGGCGATCTCGGATCCGACCCGGTCGGCCATCGCCACCCACGTCAGGGGGTCCTTCTGGGGGACGAGGCGGGAGATGGTCCCGACCAGGGGCACCCCCGGCGGCACGCCCAGCGCACCCCGCAGGTCGTGGGGCTCGGGGGTGCGGGTGAGGTCGATCCCGTTGGGCACCACCCGGACCCGGTCGGTCCCGACCAGGCGGAGGCGGCGGACCCGCTCGGCCTCCGACGACGACACCGCCACCAGCCGGCGGGTGACGGGGCGCAGGACCTGCTCGACCAGCACCCCGGCGCGGACGTCGGTGACGCCGTTCGGCGTGTACACCGTGGGCACGCGCCCTGCGGCCCCGGCCAGCCGGCCGAGCAGTCCGCCGATCGAGCTGTGGGCGTGCACGACGTCGGGCCGCAGCGACCTGACCAGGCGGACCAGGCCGGTCAGCGACCGGGCGTTGGCCACCGTCGCCGGCGACCGCGTCATGGCCACGGTGTGGACCTCGGCCCCGTGGCCCCGCAGGGCCGGAGCGGCCGCCTCGTCGGTGACGCCGCCGACGCGCCGGGCGGGGATGGCGACGTGCTGCTCGACGCCGGGCGTCCACCGCACCAGGTCCACCACGTGGCGGGAGGTCCCCCCCTCCAGCGCCTCCAGCACGTGCAGCACCCGGAGGGGGCGCCCGCCCACCGTCACCGGCCGGCGGCCCACCCGGGCTCGGCGCCCTCCCGCCCATCGGTGGCGATGCCCAGGTGGAGGGGATCGGGGTCGTCGTCGAGCCGCTCGGGCAGGCCCAGGGCGATGGCCGCCCACACGAACGTGCCCGACGCGAGGTCGAGCCAGCCCTGGTGGGTCGACACCGCCACCAGCCCGCCCACCACCATGAGGTACGAGGCCCGCACCAGCTCGTCGTCGGGTGTCCGTCGTCGGCGGGCCTCCAGCTCGCGCAGGATGGCGATCAGCAGGGCGACGAAGACGGCCATGGTGACCACCCCGCTCTGGACACCGATGGCCAGGACGGTGTTGCCCGACACCGTCTCGCCCTCGATCTCGAAGCGGCGCTGCACGGCCCCGTCGGAGCCGAGGCCGTACCCGAGCGGTCGGTCGATGATCTTCTCGGCGGCGGAGGTCAGCTCGTTGCGGTGGCCCTCGTTGGACGCCTCGTTGTCCTCGGCCAGCAGCCGGCTCGACAGGAGGGCGGGGGCGAAGGCCAGCACCGCCACCAGCCCGACGACGATGACCTGCACGCGCGTGCGCTCCGAGACGCCTCGACCGTCGACCAGCACGGCGAGCACGATGGCGCCGAGGGCCAGCAGGTTGATGCGCGTCCCGGACCAGAACACGCCGCCGGCGAAGAGCGCCATGAGGAGCAACGACAGACGGCGGTCGCGCCGGTGCGACAGGGTGGCCACCACGCCGGCGAAGGCGGCCACCATGATGTCGGCGAAGCCGAACGGGGCGATGAGCACCGACCCGACCCGCACCGGCTCGGTGAACATCCACCCCAGCTGCTCGGAGAGGGCCCGCCCCGTCAGCCCGGCCACCTCGTTGTAGTAGCGGAGCATCCCGAGGTCGTTCAGGATCCTTTGGCTGAAGCCGTCGGGGTCGAACCGCTGGTAGGCACCGCCGAGCGCGAACAGACCGGCGGCCATGAGGGCCCAACGCAGGAGCCGGGAGCGCTCCTCGCGGCTGGGCGCCAGCCAGCGCACCCCGAGGAACATGGCCACGAACAAGCTGTGCTCCCGCAGGGCGATCAGCTTGGCGTCGCCGGTCAGGGGCTCGAGGGCGACGATGGGGGTGAGCAGGTACCAAACGCCGACGAGGGCGAGGTACAGGACGCCGAGGCGGTCGAGCGGGGCGAGCGTCGAGCGGCGGGCCCGGTGGGCCCGGTAGCCGGCGACGACGAGGGCGATCACCACCGAGTCCTTCAGCAGGGCCCCGCCCCGCACGATGCCCGGGGGAAGGCCGGCGGTGAGGAGGAGGGAGGAGACGAACACGCTGGCCGGGACGACGAGGAAGGTGAGGCGGAGGGCGAGGAGCGGCCGGCGGATCATCGCCACCAGCACGGCCGCGCTGAGGAACACCGACAGCAGGAGCTCCAGCCCCACCCCGACGGCGACTCCGCCCACCAGAGCGATCCACAGGCCGACGCCGATGGCCAGGGCGATCACCGCCTCGCCCGGCTGGGAGTGGGTGAGGAGGCGGACCGCGTACGCCGCCCAGCCGGTCCCGGGCGGTCGCCGGACGGCGATCACGGGGCGTCCCACAGGGCGGCGGCGAGGGCCCGCCCGGTCTCGGCCTCGAACCGGGCCACGGCGGCGGCCCCGTCGGCCCTGGCGGCGGGGTCGGTGGCGCGGGCGTCGGCCCACGCGGTGGCCGGGTCGAGCAGGAGGTGGGGAGGGCGCAGGGTGAGGTCCTCGGCCCTGGCCACCGTCGTGAGGGTCGGGATGCCGCAGGCCAGAGGGGTGCGGAGGCTCATGCGGCCGTCGGTCGCCCCGTCGGCGAAGGGGGCCACCGCCAGGGTCCAGCGGGTCATCACGGACGCCAGTCTGGCGGTTGGCAGGCGGCCGTGGTGACGCACGTCGAGGTGATCGAGCACGCCGGGCGGCCACGGCGCCTCGTCCCACCCCGATCCGATGGTCTCCACCCGGGCCTCGGTCTGGAGGGCGGAGTCCAGGGCGGCCACGGCGACGTCGAGACCCTTGTCGGCCCGGGCCGTGCCGAACAACCCGACGATCGGTGGATCGGCGGGCGCTCCGGTCGCGACGGGAGCGGTGGCGACCGGTGTGCCGTTGGCCGGCGGGATCACGCGGACGTCGACCCGGTGGGCGACCCGGCCGCCCCGGCTGCGGCGGAGGGCGGCGGCCTCGGACCGGGTCGAGACGACGACGCGGCCCCCGCCGACGACGAGCAGCAGGTCGATCAGGGCCCGGCGCTCCCCGAAGATGGCGTACTCGTGGAGGTGCCAGCGGATCCGACCTCGGCCCAGCCCGGCCGCCAGGGCGAGGGTGACGGTCGCCCGGACCGACCGCACCGTGGAGCGCGTGGGGTAGGCCACGACGACGACCTGGCGCGAGCGGCGGGCCCGGAGCAGGCCGCGGAGGCTGGCGCCGACGTGCCGGGGGTCGACGGTGTGGGGTCGGGAGCCGACGGCGGCGAGGGCGGCGGACTCCGACGCACCCACCCCGCACCGCTCCGAGCCCAGGTCGCCGCACAGCAGTAGCGGGCGCTCCGTCATCGGCTCGGATCGGGCAGCTGGTGGGCCAGGCCGGGGCGGGCACCGGGGCTCACGAGGGGCTCCGGCGCGCCGGGAGGAGGCCGCGATCGGCGAGGACGGCGAGGAGGCGGTCGGCCTGGGCGTCCCACGTGTGCCGGTCCTCGACGAGCGAGCGGCCCGCCTCGACGAGGGAGCCGTCGTCGTCGGCCAGGGCGGCGAGCGTGGCTCGGGCCAGGCCGGGGGCGTCGTCGGCGACCCGGGCGTGGGTGCCGTCCTCGATCCCCAGCCCGGCCAGACCGATCGTGGTGCCGACCAGCGCCCGACGGGCCGCCAGGGCCTCGAGGGCCTTGAGCCGGGTGCCGGACCCGTAGCGCAGCGGGACGGCGACCACCCGGGCGGCGGCCAGCTCGGCCGCCATGTCGGGCACGTCGGGGTGGACGGCGACGCCGGGGCGGTCGGCCAGGGCCCGCACATCGGCGGTCGGACGGCGCCCGGCCAGGACCAGCTCGGCGTCGGGAAGCTGAGCCCGGACCGCAGGCCACACCTGGTCGACGTACCAGCGGGCGCCGTCGACGTTGGGCCCGTAGAAGAGCGTCCCCGGGATGAGCACGCGCCGGCTCGCGGGCCGCTCGGTCCGGTCGTCGTGGTCGTCGACCTCGACCCCGTTGGGGACGACCTCGACACGGCCCGGCGGGAGGCCGGCGGCGTCGCCCTCGGTGACGACGAGGCTGAGGTCGGCCCGCTCGACGGCCGCGCACTCCCGCCGGGTGGCGATCTGGGCGTAGCGCCGCAGCCGGGCGCGGCGGACGCCGCTCGCCCGCTCCGCCTCGTCGGCGAGGTGGGCCGAGGAGCGGTGGAAGAGGTGGCCGACGACGGGACCTCGGGCCTCGGCGGCCAGGTCCTGGGCGGAGAGGTGGCAGAGCACGGTGGTGGCCCGCTCGTCGGCCAGCCACGACCGGGGGACCTGCTGGCGGAAGGGGGCCAGGGCGTCGACCTCGGGCAGGGTGGCGCCGGCCAGGGCCCGGGCGGCGGCCCGTCGGGGCCGGTGGGCGAGGGCGCGGGCGGGCGACACCACCACCAGGCCGTCGACCCGGTCGGCCACGGTGGGGTCGACCTCGGGGCCGAGGGCGACCAGGCGGACGGGCACCTCGGCCGCCAAGCGGCGGAGGAGGTGGACGTGGCGGATCCCGCCACCGCCGCCGGTCGCCCGGTCGACGACCTCCGGGGCCACCCACACGATCCGCTCGATCATCGGTGCACCCCGCGGCGGGGGCCGAGGAAGGCGTCGCCCTCGGCCAGGCCCTGGCGGAGACCGGCGGCGTAGGTGGCGTGGCAGGCGGCCGCGACCACGGCGACCGGCGGCGGGGCGGGGCGACGACGGAGGTGGTGGAGGGCGGTGCGCCAGGGCGGTGCGGTGGGAGGCCGGGGGCAGCCGGCGGCGGCCCAGGCCGTGCACAGGCGGCCGTGGTTGTGGCCGTAACGGCGGTACTGGGCCCGGAGGGCGGCGACCGACGACCGCGGCTCCCAGTCGAGGACGGCGTCGGGCGCGGCGCGGAACGAGCCCACGCCGTGGTGCTGCACGGCCCAGCACAGGTCGACGTCGCCGCCCCCGCGGACCTCGGCGAAGCCGCCGACGGCGTCGAGGGCGGTGCGGCGCACGGCGAGATGGCAGGTCGGGGCGTGGGGGAGGAAGGGCGCGTCCGCGGCGGGAGCCAGCCGCAGGGGCTGGAGGTGGTGGGCGGTGCGGGCCGCCAGCGACGCCCCGGGAGCAACGCAGACGTCGCCCCCCACCACCGCGACCTCGGGGTCGACGAAGGGCGCAGCCAGGGTCTCGGCCCAGCCCGGGCGCGGGCGGCAGCGGACGTCGACGAAGACCACGACCGGGTGGGCGGCCGCAGCCCAACCCTGGTTGCGGGCGGCGTAGGGGCCGCCCGGCGTGGCCCGGCGCAGGACGGTGGCGCCGGCCTGCTCGGCCCCGCCGGCGGTGGCGTCGGCGATCGCGCCATCGAACACCAGGACCACGCCGCCGGCCGGAGCCACGGCGGCGACCAGCGAGCGCACGGCCGCGCCGACCAGGTCGGCCCCCTCTCGCACCGGCAGCACCACCGAGAGCGTCACTCGCCCCCTCGCATCCGGCGCCAGCGGCTGCGCAGCCGCACCTGGGACCGGAACCGACGGGCTCGCCGGTCGAACGACGGCACCTCGCGATTCCACGGTTGGTCACGCCAGCGCCCGTGGGCGACGACGTCGGAGGCCCGCTTCTCGAACACGGCGGCGTCGTCGACCCGGTGGCGCAGCCGCCAACGGGCCCGGTCCCGGCGGAGGAAGGCGGCGACCTCGGCCACGGCCCGGATCTGGGTGTCGTCGAGCACCATCAGCCCGCCCACCTTGAGCAGCGGTGCGGTGTGGTACCAGTCGAGGGCCGGGACCGGAAAGGCATGGTCCCCATCGACCAGCACCAGGTCGAGCGTCTCGGCCGCGAGCCGCCCCGCGGCCGTCTCCGCCGGCAGGTAGATCTCCGAGGCGGCCTCCACCAGCTCGACCGCGTCGAGCGGCACGCCGTGCGCCGCGCACCACCGCCGGAGGCGTGCGTGCTCGGCGGCCACGGGCGAGACGGCGACGTGGTGGTCCGACACCAGGCCCAAGACGATGGTGGAGTAGCCGCAGCCGGTCTCCAGTGTCCGCCCCCCGAGGGGCACCTCGCCCACGATCCAGCGGAGCAGCCCGGGGCCCAGCTG
>JBBJOU010000042.1:0-10833 GCA_037724305.1 Acidimicrobiales bacterium | reverse complement strand
CTTACATGCCCTCCCGCTACCCCGACGCCCTTCCCTCGGGTACGCCTGCGGAGCACTACGGTGCCACCCACGCCGAGGCCGGGATCGTGGCCGCCGGGCGAGCGATGGCCTACGCCGAGCGGGTCTGGCTCCGCCTCCGAGAGGCCGCCGGCGCGGAGGACGCAGCGCCGTGACCCCCGAGGCGGCGATCGCCGTCCGGCGCCAGCAGCGAGCGTGGCTCATCGACGTGGCCCGCCGGTGGATCGTCGACTCACGCGAGGGCGGCGCCAGCATCACCCAGGCGTGGGTCTTCGGCTCCGTGGCCCGCGGGGACCACCACGCCGGCAGCGACATCGACGTGCTCGTCATCGCCACCGGCATGGCCGACCATCCGATCGACCGACTGCGCTCCCTCGCCGCGCTACCGGGACGGGTCGAGGCGGTCGTCTGGACTCCCGAGGAGCTCAAGCTCGCCCGGCGTCGCGGCGACCAGATCGCCGTCGAGGTGGCGTCGGTAGGTGTCGATGTGGTTTCGCGCCCTCGACATTGAAGGGCGGACCAGAGCGCGGGTCGATGCCGGTTCCGGCGACGTCGTGATCGTCGCCAACTGAAGCCGAGAGCCGTCGGTTCACACCCGTCACGAGGGGCGGACGGCGTCGGCGGGGGAGAGGCGGGCGGCGCGGGCGGCGGGGTAGAGGCCGGCGAGGGCGCCGACGGCGAGGGCGACGCCGACGCCGCCGGCCAGGGCGCCGGCGGGGATGGCCACCGTCCAGCCCCGCCACGACGCGTAGGCGGCGGTGACGGCCGAGCCGAGCAGCACGCCGCCGGCGCCGCCGGCGACGGCCAGCAGGACGGCCTCGACGAGGAACTGCAGGCGGATGTGGCGGCGGGTGGCGCCCAGCGCCCGGCGGATGCCGATCTCGGTCCGCCGTTCGAGGACCGAGATCACCAACACGTTGGCGATGCCGATCCCGCCGACGAGCAGCGCCACCGCCCCCAGGCCGAGCAGGAGGGCGGTGAGCGACTCGTCGACCCGGGTCTTGGCCGCCAGCGCGTCGGACGGGCGGGTGACCGAGACCTCGGCGGGGCCCTGGGGCTTGGTGGTCGGCGCCAGCACGGCCCGGACCTCCTCGACCCGGTCGGGGTCGGTGCGGACCCGCACCGTCGAGGGGGCGGCGTCGATGCCGAAGCGCGCCTGGGCGACCGGGTACCCGATGAGGGCGGAGCGGTCGATGTCGGCCGCCAGCGGCACCGGTTCGAGGATGCCCACCACCGCGAACCACTGCTCGCCCAGCCACACCAGCGGGCGGCCGTCGACGTCGTCGATGCCGAGGCGGGTCGCCGCCTCCGCGCCGAGCACCACCGCCGGCACCGACGCGAGGGCGTCGTCGAGGAAGCGGCCGTCGGCCAGGGCGGCGCCGAGCGTGCCCAGGAGCTCGGGTTCGGTGGCCACCACGGCGATGCCGCCGGTGATGTCGTCGTCGATGAGGTCGGTGCGGCGCACGCTTGTCGCCACCGTGCGGGTGGCCGCCGCCGACTCCACCGGGGCGATGCCGCGGATCATCGACGGTGCCGCGACCGGTAGCTCGGTGTCCTCGCCGAAGGCCGACTGGGCGGCCGAGACCTGGAGCAGGTTGGTGCCGAGCCGGTCGAGCTCGGCGAGCAGGTCGGCCCGGCTGGAGGCCGAGATGCCCACGACGCTCACCATGGCGGCGATGCCCACGGCGATCCCCAGGGCGGTGAGCAGCGTCCGGCCCCGGCGTGAACGCAGGCCGAGCGACCCGACCGAGCCCAGGTCGCGGAGGCGCAGCCGGCTCGCCGGGAACGACGCCCCCGCCGTCGGCGCCCGGTGCCCGGGCCGCGGGTGACGGCGGCCCCGGCGCGGTCGACTCGCCGGGGCCGCCGGCGGCGTGTCGTGCTTGCGGTCGGCGGGCGGTGTGTCATGGGCCTGGTCGTCGCTTTTCACGCCGCGCTCCTGAGGTCGGTCTCGATGCGCCCGTCGCGGATGGACACGCAGCGGGGCATGGCGGCGGCGATGGCGCGGTCGTGGGTGATGACGACGATGATCGAGCCGGCGGCGTGGAGCGCCCGCAGGACGTCGAGGACCTCCGCCCCGGTCCGGCTGTCGAGGTTGCCGGTGGGCTCGTCGGCGAGCACGACGGCGGGCTCGCCCACCACGGCCCGCGCGATCGCCACCCGCTGGCGCTCGCCGCCCGACAGGGTCGACGGGCGGTGGCGGGCCCGGTCCGCCAGGCCGACCGATGCCAGGGCGGCGGCGGCCCGCCGCCGGCGTTCGGCGCGCGGCAGCCCGCGGTACAGCAGCCCGGTGGCGACGTTCTCGAGGGCGCTCAGGCCTTCGAGCAGGGGGAACTGCTGGAACACGAAACCCATGGCGTGGGCCCGCAGGGCGGAGAGCTGGCGGTCGGTCAGCGTGGCGATGTCGGCGCCGGCGACCCGGGCGACGCCCGCGGTCGGACGGTCGAGGGCGCCGATGATGCTGAGCAGCGTCGACTTGCCTGACCCGGACGGCCCGACGACGGCGACCAGCTCCCCGGCGGCCACCTCGAGGTCGACGCCGTCGAGGGCGCGGACGGGCGGGGCGCCCGGGTACTCCTTGACCACCGCGTCGAGGGCGAGCACCGTCATGACGGCACCACGACCTCGTCGCCCTCGCGCAGGCCACCGGCGGCGCCGGTGCCGGTGACCTGCACCCAGCCGTCGGCGAAGGCGCCGATCTCGACGCCGACGAGTGTGCCGTCGGGGCGCTCGACGGCGTAGCCGCCCTCGGCGAGGGCCAGCAGGGCGTCGACCGGGACGGCGAGGGCGTCCGCCGCCTGGACCGACACCACGTGGACGTCGACCGGCGCCTGGTCGAGCCCGGCGGCGGCTGGGTCGTCGAGCACCATGACCACAGCGACCGTCGCGCTCCCCCCGCTGTCGGCCGGCGCCACGTCGACAACCGACGCGATCGAACGGACGGTCGCGGCCACGATCGCGCCCACGGGGAGCTCGACCTCGACGGCCTGGCCGACCGCCAGCAGGCCCTGGCGGTCGGCATCGAGGTCGACGTCGACGAGGCGCTCGGGGCCGGTGACCGACAGGGCGGGGGCGCCGGCGGGCGAGCCCGGTGCCACCAGGTGCCCGCCGATGCGGACCGGGCCCGGCGTGTACACCACCGCCCCCAGGTCGATGCGCCCGGTCTGCTCCACGCCGAGGTCGCGCTGCCACGCCTTGACCGCGGCGGTGGTGGCCTGGCTCCAGGTGTCGTTGGGGCCGAGCGTCGACGGCGTGCCGTAGCCCAGGGCGAGGAGGTTCTCCTCCAGCTGGGCGATGTCGGCGCCGTCGGTGATGTCGGCCCCCTCGCCGAGGGGCCGCCACGAGGGACGCCCCCCGTAGAGCAGGCACACCGGCCGGCCGTCGACCTCGCCGAGCGCGGCGCCCCGCTCGACCAGCGTGCCCGCCGCGGTCAGGGCGGTGACGGTGCCCTGGGCGCCGATGGTGATCTCTCGGGTGTCGCCGTAGCCGAGCGTCCCGTCGAGCGATTCCCGTTCGACGAGATCCCGGCGCTCGACGACGGCGACCGGGCGCACCGGCGGGGCCTCGGCGGCGCCGTCGTCGTCGCCGACCTCCTGACCACCCGTCGCGGCGGTGACGCCGAAGAACGCCGCCACCCCGACCACCGCGGTCGCCGCGCCGCCGGTCAGCATCCGTCGGCGCCTCACCCGTCGCCCCCGACGTCGACCGCCACACCGGCACCGGGGCCACCGCACTCCTCGGCGGCGGCGGCGAAGTCCTCGTCGTGGGGGTCGAACGCGCCCCCTTCCTCGCTGGAGGAGACCGTCATGTCGCCGCCGTCGTCGCTGAAGACCGGGTCGGGGAAGTCGATGCCCTGCTCGCGCATGCACTCGGCGAAGGCCAGGCTCTGCTCCTCCATCTCGGCGCGCTGCTCGGGATCGATCTCCGGGAGCGAGCGCGACGCCTCCTCG
Source organism: Acidimicrobiales bacterium (assembly GCA_037724305.1). GTDB lineage: Bacteria > Actinomycetota > Acidimicrobiia > Acidimicrobiales > JACDCH01 > JBBJOU01. The sequence continues at coordinate 6,868 of JBBJOU010000042.1, read as the reverse complement.
AGGATGGGCGAGCACACCTCGTTGGCGGCCTCCAGCGCCTCGAGGTCGGCCTCGACGAGGTTCTCGGCGTTGGTCACGATCCCGTCGCCCTCCTCGCCCTCGATCTGCGGGTCGGGGAAGTCGATGCCCTCGCCGCGCATGCACTCGGCGAAGTCGACCATGGCGTCCTGGAACTCGCCGTCCACGGTCGCCCCCCCGAGGCCGCCGCCGCTGTCGTCGGCGGTGTCGTCGGCGCCATCGTCGCCACCGAGGGTGGCGACGTCGCCGTCCGCGGTCTGGTCGGCGCCGCGGCTACAGGCGGCGAGGGTGAGCAGGGCGGCCAGCGCCGCCGGGATGAGCACTCGTGTGGTTGGCATGGGCCGACCATGAGGCCGGCCGCCTGCGAGGAGGCTGTGAGTCGCTGAGAGCGTTCACAGCAGGCGGCGTGCGCCGGGGCGCCGGCGGGCGCACACTGCACGGCGTGCGCGTGCTGGTGGTCGACGACGAGGTGCGACTGGCCGAGGCCGTCGCCCGCGGCCTGCGCGCCGAGGGCTTCGACGTCGAGATCAGCCACGACGGGCTCGATGCGCTCTGGCTCGCCAAGGAGCGTGAGTACGCCGCCATCGTCCTCGACCTGCTGCTGCCGGGCATGAACGGGTTCGAGATCTGCCGGGAGCTGCGGGCGGCAGGGGTGTGGACGCCGATCCTCATGCTGACGGCGAAGTCGGGCGAGTACGACGAGGCCGAGGCCCTCGATACCGGCGCGGACGACTTCCTGTCCAAGCCGTTCTCGTTCGTGGTGCTCGTCGCCCGGGTACGGGCCGTCGCCCGCCGGGGAGCGGCGCCGCGCCCCACGGTCCTGACCGTCGGCGACGTCACCGTCGACCCCGCCCGCCGTGAGGTCACCGTCGCCGGCACCGCCGTCGGGTTGTCGCCGCGGGAGTTCGCCCTGCTCGAGGCCCTGGCCCGCCGTGCCCCCGACGTGCTGACCAAGGGCGAACTGCTCGACGAGGTGTGGGGCGTCGACCGCGACGTCGACCCCAACGCCGTCGAGGTGTACGTGGGCTACCTCCGCCGCAAGCTCGACGCCCCCTTCGGCCGCCAGGCCATCCAGACCGTGCGGGGCGCCGGCTACCGCCTCGTGGCCGCCGGGGATCGGTCATGACCGTCCGCGTGCGGGTCACCGCGGTGGCGGTGCTGGTCACCGCGGTCGCCCTTGCCATCGGGGGATGGGGCCTGCTGCGCAGCGTCGAATCGACCCAGCTCGGCGAGATCGCGGCGGCCACCGAGGACCAGGTCGACGCCGTGGCCGCCCGGCTCAACGCCGGCGTGCCCGCCGCGCAGGTCCAGGTGCTGGGATCGGCCACCGGCGTCGTGCAGGTCCTCGACAACGCCACCGGCGACGTCCTGCGAGCCGAGCCCCGGGGCGCCGACGTCCCCATCGTGTCGGTGATCACCGAGAGGCCCGGCATCGGCGTCGACCACCCGGTGGTGGGCGCCGTGTACCCCGCCGGGATCGAGGGTGGCACCCGGGTGGACGCCCTGCCCCCCGGCGCGTTCGACAGCGTCACCGGGTCGCCCTTCGAGCTGCGCTACGAGCAGGTCGCCACCCCAGCGGGGCCGGTCACCGTGGTGGCGGCGTCGCCGATCGACGAGGTCAGGCGCTCGCTCGACTCGGTCCGCCGGGCCCTGACCGTCGGGCTGCCGCTCGTGGTCGTGCTCGTCGGCGCCGTGGCCTGGTTCGTCACCGGGCGGGCGCTGCGGCCGGTGGAGGCCATGCGGGCCGAGGCCGAGGCCATCACCCACTCGACCCTGCACCGCCGGGTGCCGGCGCCGGCGACGGCCGACGAGGTCGGCCGCCTGGCCCGCACCCTCAACGCCATGCTCGACCGGTTGGAGGGCGCCGCCGGGCGCCAGCGCCGCTTCGTCGCCGACGCCTCCCACGAGCTGCGCACGCCGGTGACCACCCTGCGCACCGAGCTCGAGGTCGCCCTGCGGGCCGGCGACGAGGCGACGTTGCGGGCGGCGGTGACCGGCGCCCTCGCCGAGGAATCACGGCTCGAGGAGATGCTGGGTGACCTGCTCCTGCTGGCGTCGGTCGAGGAGGCGCCGGCGACCGCCCACACCGAGGTCGACCTCGCCGCCGTGGCCGCCGTCGTGGCCGAACGGTCGCGCCCGGTCCCGGTCACCGTGCGCGGCCGCGGTACCGCACGCGGGTCGCGGGCCCAGCTCGAGCGGGTCGTCACCAACTTGGTCGACAACGCCGCCCGTCATGCGACCGCCGCGGTGAGCGTCACCGTCGACGGGAGCCGCATCGAGGTCGACGACGACGGGCCGGGCGTGGCCGAACCCGACCGGGACCGGGTCTTCGAGCGGTTCACCCGCCTCGACGAAGGCCGGGCCCGCGACGCCGGAGGTGCCGGCCTGGGCCTCGCCATCGTCGCCGCCGTGGTCAGCGCCCACGGCGGCGAGGTCACCGTCGACGGGTCGCCCACCCTCGGTGGCGCCCGGTTCACCGTCGAGCTGCCACCGCCCTGACCGGCGGCGGCGGGGCGCTCAGCCTCCGGCTGCCGCTTCCTCGACGAGGAGGGTGGCCTCCTCGGGCTCGACGCCGGTGGCGACGAGGAGCTCCTCCTCGGGGGGGAGGCCGCCAAGGACCTCGCGCTCGTAGCGGACGATGAGCATCAGCGTCTCCTCGTCGAGCTGCGGGAAGGCGGGCATGACGCCGACGCCGCCGACGGGCTTCGCGTTGTCGCCGTAGGTGTCGCCGTTCTCGGCCGCCCAGCCGTTCGTGCCGAGGGTGACCCAGTCGGCGTGGTCCTCGTAGTCGGAGAAGGTCTCGCCGATGGCGCCGCCGATGAACGCCGGGCCGACGCCGCCGCCGCCGGTGGCGCCGTGGCAGCCGCCGCAGCCGGCGGCGCCGTCGGCGGCCTCCGCCTCGACGAGGATCGGGTCCTCCTGGGTGGGCGGGTCCAGGGTGAGGGCGTAGACGAAAGCCCAGATCGGCAGCAGGGCCAGGACCGGCGCCGCCCAGAACGGGATCTTCTTGCGCTGGAGGGAGGCGAGCACCTCGGGCCGGGGCGGCGCCACCGGCGGGACGGCGGCGGCGGCGGGCGCCTTCACCGGTCGGGCGACCGCCGGCGCGGCGGCGGCGGCCGGCGCCGCCGCGGGGGTCGCCTTCTCGACGGCACCGCCGGCGGGGGCGGCGGTGGGGGCGGCGGCGGCGGCGTCGCCGCCCTCGAGGCCGAGTGCCGCCCGGCGCTCCTTCGACCGCTTCAGCAGGTGTTCGGGGATCTCGGTCAACGACGCACCTCGGGCACGGCGCAAACGTAGCCCTGCACCCGGGCCTGCGACCAAGCCGGCGAGCCGTTTCCGCCGCGACCCCAGCCGATATGAACCCCCCGAAGGTCAGGTGCTAGACACGATCCCGTTGCGACCAGGCCCCCTGCACCACGTCTCCGCGTTGTCGGGCCCAGGTAGCATGTGAGCAGTTTCACGAACCAGAGGGAGGTGGCACCGACGTGATCGCGTTCGCAGGCTCGTTCCTCATCGCTCTGCTCGCCACCGCCGCCATCGTGGCCTACGGCAAGCACCGCCCGGTCGGCGCCCCGCTCAGCTGGGGCGAAGCCATCGCCGCGGCGACCCTCGGCTTCGGCCTCATGTTCTGGGCCTACGGCGTCGTCCCCCACCAGTGGCTGACCTACAGCGGCAACGAGCTCAACTGGTCGCCGGCCAAGCAGCTCGTCGGGGCCGGCCAGTGGGAGTTCCTCGGCGCGCCGCTACCCCCCTTCACCATGAGCTACGAGACCCTCGCCCACTTCATCGTGGTCGGGATCTACGGGCTCTTCCTCGGCATGCACGTCGCCATGTGGGCGATCTGGCAGAACCGGGCCAAGGAGAAGCCGAAGGCCCTCCCGACCTCCCAGTTCGGCCGTCCCCTCGTGAAGCAGGCCTAGCGATGGGCCGCACCGACGCCAACCCGCCGATGCCGGAGTTCCGCGACGACTACGTCCTGCAGGAGGTCGACGCCGCCTACCTCACCAAGGCGGTCAAGCCCAAGCAGTTCATCCACATCGACCAGTCCGAGTGCATCACCTGCGAGGGCTGCGTCGACATCTGCCCCTGGAAGTGCATCCACCTGGTGCGCAACGAGGCCATCGACGAGGCGGTCGACACCGACCAGCCCGGCGTCGACCCCACCGACGCATCGGTCTTCCTCATCGACGACGACGTGTGCACCCGCTGCGCCCTCTGCGTCGACCGTTGCCCCACCGGCGTCATCATCCTCGGCAAGCTCGTCGACCCCGATGCCGGGGGCGACCCCCACCAACGGACGAACACCCACGGCTACGGCTACGGGATGCGGCTCGGCTAGGAGTAGAGCGTGGCCAAGACGATGTCCGACAAGCCGTCCCTCGGGGAACGGGCCGCCAAGCTGAACGGGTCCATGCAGAGCTCGCAGGCCTGGAACTCGATCTTCCGCCCGGGGTCCATCTTCCGCAAGGGCTACACCGACAGCCCCCGCAACCGCTCGTACGTGGTCATGAACTCGGTGCTGTACCACCTGCACCCCGTGAAGGTGAAGCGCCACGCGGTCAAGGTCAGCTACACGCTGTGCCTGGGCGGGCTCAGCTTCTTCCTCTTCATCCTGCTGACGGTCACCGGCATCTTCCTGATGTTCTTCTACCGGCCGACCGCGGCCCAGGCGTGGCAGGACATGGCGGCGTTGCACACCTCGGTCACCTTCGGGCTCCTGGTGCGCAACATGCACCGGTGGGCGGCGCACCTGATGGTCATCAGCGTGTTCCTGCACATGGCCCGGGTCTTCTACCACGGCGCCTACAAGGCGCCCCGGGAGTTCAACTGGGTCATCGGCGTCATCCTCCTGATGCTGACCCTGTTGCTCTCGTTCACCGGGTACCTCCTGCCCTGGGACCAGCTCGCCCTGTGGGCGGTCACCGTGGGCACGAACATGATGGGCTATACGCCGGTGTTCGGGAACCAGGTGCGCTTCGTCCTGCTCGGTGGTGCCGAGATCAGCACCGACACGTTGTTGCGGTGGTACGTCCTCCACGTCCTGATGCTCCCGTTTGTGATCGTCATCTTCATGGCGGTCCACTTCTGGCGGGTGCGCAAGGACGGCGGGATCTCCGGGCCGCTGTGATCGGAGGGATGACGTCATGACCGAGATCCCCGAGCACCTCCGCAAGCGGGCCGAGGAAGCCCGCGCCCGCAAGGCGGCCGAGCAGGGCGGCGGTGACGCCGCCCCGGCGACCGACGCCGCCGCCGCGACCGCGACGCCGTCCGAGGAGGCCGCGCCCAGCGCCGCCGCCAGTCGCATCCCCGCCCACCTCCTCGAGCGGTCCAAGGCGGCCAAGGCCACGTCCGCCGGCGCCGACGACGAGACCGGTGGTGGTGGCGGGGTCGCCGTCGCCGCCCCGCCGATGGCCGGTGTGGCCGCCGCCGCCGCTGCCGGCCCGCCGCTGGCCGCCGGCCCCGGGGGTCACACCCAGCGGCTGCTCACCGTCATCAAGGCCGGTTCCATCCAGGACGTGAAGTCCACCCCGATCGACAAGGTCCACGTGTGGCCCCACCTGTTGGTGGTCGAGTTCGTGGCCGTCCTCGCCTCCAGCGCCTTCGTGTTCATCTTCTCGGTGTTCGTCAACGCCCCGCTGCTGACGCTCGCCAACATCAACCAGACGCCGAACCCGTCGAAGGCGCCGTGGTACTTCCTGGGCCTCCAGGAGCTCCTCCGCTACTTCCACCCCATGGTGGCCGGCGTGACCATCCCCGGCATCGGGCTGTTCGCGCTGATCCTGGCGCCGTTCACCGACCGCAACCCGTCCAACAAGCCCGAAGACCGCAAGTTCGCCATCTGCCTGATGACCGTCCACCTCATGTTCTGGGCGGCCCTCACCATCCTCGGTGTCTTCTTCCGAGGGCCCGGCTTCAACTTCACCTTCCCCTGGCGGGAAGGGTTGTTCTTCGAGATCTAGGAGCCAGACCGTGGGCATCCTCTTCGTCGCCATCCCCGTACTCGCCTTGCTGGCACTGATCCTGCTGGTGGCCGCCGCCCGCCGCCGCGACACCAGTGCCGCCGTCGGCACCCTGACCCGCGAGACCACCGGGCGCGACCGGGGCCGCGCCCCGCTCACCCCGACCGGCGAGGCGCCGGCGCGCGGGGTCGATGTCGAGCGCAGCGTCGCCGTCGAACGTCGTGACGCCGGGAAGGAGCTCGCCACCGCCGGTACCGCCGCCCCCGTCCCGTGGAGCCCGCCCGACCCCGAGACCATCGGCGTGAACCGGCGCCAGTTCCTGAACCGGTCCATCGTCGGTACCGCCAGCTTCGGTCTGGGGGCCTTCGGCCTCTCGATCATCGGGTTCCTGTGGCCGTCGAACTCGGGGGGTTTCGGCTCGTCGATCAACATCGGTACCACCGGCGACGTCGACCAGAAGATCGCCGACGGCAACGGCTTCGCCTACTTCCCCGAGGGCCGCATGTGGGTCACCCCGTACCCCGCCTCGGCGCTCGACAAGGCCCGCGCCGTCTACGGCCCCGAGGAGCTCGCCAGCATGGAGGCGGGCTACGTCGCCCTCTACCAGAAGTGCGTGCACCTCGGATGCCGGGTGCCGTCGTGCGAGACCTCGCAGTGGTTCGAGTGCCCCTGCCACGGCTCGCAGTACAACCGGGTCGGCGAGAAGAAGGGTGGCCCCGCCCCGCGTGGCCTCGATCGCTTCCCGCTCACCGCGGGGGGCGGCTCGCTCACGGTCGACACCGCCATCATCATCCAGGGCCCGGCCATCGGCGTGAACACCACCGGCCAGGAGGCCGAGGGCCCGAACTGCATCTCCGGCGGCGGCGAGCACTGAACGCCACCCGCTCGCACCC
>JBBJOU010000041.1:0-10890 GCA_037724305.1 Acidimicrobiales bacterium | reverse complement strand
CGTAGGGGTTCGACACGAGCATGCCGGTCTCGGTCATGCCGTAACGCTCCAGGACCGGCGAACCCGCCCGGTCGGCGAGGGCGGCGAAGGTGGCGGGGTCGAGGGGGGCCGAGCCCGACACGCACAGCCGGAGGCGACCGAGCTCACCGGCCCGTGCGCTGGCGGCGAGGCGGACCCACATGGTCGGCACGCCGAAGAGCAGGGTGGCGGCGGTGGCCTCGGCCGCGTCGAGGACGACGTCGACGTCGAAGCGGGGCAGCAGCACGGCCGAGGCGCCGGCCAGGAGGGTGCCGTGGAGGCCGACGCCGAGACCGTGCACGTGGAACAGCGGGAGCGACAGGACGAGGCGGTCCTCGGGCGTCCACCGCCAGGCGTGCTCGACCGAGGCCGAGCTGGCCAGCAGGTTGGCGTGCGTGAGCGGGACGCCCTTCGGGGTCCCGGTGGTGCCCGAGGTGAACACCAGCAGCCCGACGTCGGCGGGCGAGGCGGCGTCGAGGGTAGGCACGGTGCCGGGGGGCAGCTCGACCGACGGGTTCGTGGACCGCACGCCGGGAAGGCGCCCGACGTCGTCGACCACCGCCAGCGCCGGCGCCGCCGCCGACGCCACCGCCGCCAGCTCGGTCGGCCCGAAGGCGGTGTTGACCGGGACCACCACCAGGCCGGCGCGGAGCGCAGCCACGTGGGCGACGGCGAGCTCGACCGATGCGTCCGCGCTCATCAGCACCCGGTCGCCGGGCACCAGTCCCGCCGCTGCGTAGCGGCCGGCGACGGCGGCGGTGCGTTCGTCGAGCTCGCCGGCGCTCACCCATCGGCCGTCGGCCCCGGCCAGGACCGGCGCCGAGGGGGCGGCCGCCCACCGGGTCGCCCACGCTCGCGGCAGGGTGCCGGCGGCCAGCAGGTCAGCGGGCCCCCCGGTGAAGCCGTGCGCCGCCCACCCGGGGTCGGATCGAACGTCGCTCACGTCCCGCGTGTCGTTCTGGTGGGGGCAGGGGTCACGTGTCGACGGCGGCGTGGGTGGCGCCGCCCGACAGGCGGGCGTAGCCGGGGCCCCGGTCGAACATCGGCGGCGTGCCGCGGTCGGCGGTCAGCAGGCGGCGCAGCTCGGCGGTGGCGCCGTCGTCGACCACGGGGTCGTCGTCGGGCCCCGAGAGCACCACGCCGTAGTCGGCCTCGGCCGCGGATCGCGACACCTTGGCCTGCACCACGTCGAGCGCCACCCGGGCCGGCTCACGCGCCAGGGGGTCGCCCCAGCCGCCGCCGCCGGTGGTCTCGATGCGGACGACCTCGCCGGCGGCGACCGGTTCCCAGTCGCACAGCCCGGGCATGACCCGGGCGGCCGGTCCGTTGGCGTCGATCGTCACCCGGAACGGCGTGCCCGCCCGGCCGCCCCGCACGCCCCAGCACGACAGGATCGAGCGGTCGGCGACCGACATGAAGCTGGCGTCCTGCAACGCCCGGATCTCCTTGCGGTAGCCGAGCCCGCCCCGGAACGTGCCGGCCCCACCGGAGTCGGTGGCCAGGCCGAGTGACTCGACCCGCACCGGGAAGCGGGTCTCGACGAACTCGACGGGCAGGTTGCGGCTCTCGGGCACCACGTGGACGGTGTCGCTGCCATCGGCGTACCACCGCCCGCCCGAGCCGCCGCCGAGGATCTCGCGGTTCAGGTACCACCGGCCCTGGGCGTCGTGGCCGGAGATGCCGGTGTAACGGATGGTCTCCTGGTCGGCCGGCATGTAGCCGTCGACCGCCTTGGCGATGACGCCGGCGAGCACGCCGAGCAGGCGCAGGATCACGAACGTGCGGGCGTTGGTGGGCGCCGGGAACACCGGCGTGACCAGGGTGCCGGGTGGCGGGAAGCGGATGTCGATGACCTCGACCACGCCCTCGTTGACGTCGAGCTCGGCCATGCGTTCGGGGGTGTCGGCCAGGTTGCGCAGGATGGGCGCCAGCCACTTCTTGAGGAAGTTCCCGTCGGCGTAGTCGCCGGCGTGGTTGATCGGGCCCTTGGCCTGGGGGCCGGTGCCGGTGAGGTCGATCAGCAGCTTCTCGGGCGACTTGGTGAGGGTGATGCGCTGGCGGTGCAGGCGGGGCTCGTCGACGCCGTCGTGCTCGGCGTAGTCCTCCCACGTCCAGGTGCCGTCGGGGATCTTGGCCAGCAGCTCGCGCCGGAACGTCTCGGCGCACGACGCCACGATGGCGTCGAAGCAGGCGTCGACCGCCTCGCGCCCGTAGCGGGCGAAGAGGTCGGCCAGGCGCGCCGCCCCCATCAGGCACGCCGAGCACTCGGCGTCGAGGTCGCCGGCGAGGGAGTCGGGCATCCGGGAGTTGCGGGTGAGGATGCGGATGACGCCCTCGTTGACCACGCCGGCGTCGCGGAGCTTCACCGGTGGCACCATCAGGCCCTCCTCGAACACCGAGGTGGCGTGCGACGGCATCGAGCCCGGCACCGAGCCGCCGATGTCGTCGTGGTGGCCGAAGGCCTGGACGAACGCCACCACGACCGGCGTGCCGTCGGCATCGGGATGGAACACCGGGACGGTCACGCACAGGTCGGGCAGGTGGCCGATGCCGCCCTCGGACAGATAGACGTCGTTGTGGAAGTAGATGTCGCCGGGGCGCATCGAATCGACCGGGAAGTCGCGCACGACCGGGTGGACCAGCGCCGAGTACGAGCGACCGGTGAGCTTGCGCAGGCGGACGTCGTGGATGCCGGCGCGGAAGTCGTGCTGGTCACGGATCATGGGCGAGCGCGACGTGCGCCCGATCTGGTCCTCGACCTCGGCCTCGACCGACGCGAGGGTCCCCTCGACGATCTCGACCAGCACCGGGTCGACGTCGGTCACCGCCCCTGCCCGTTCTTTGTGGTCCTGACCCCCCTCACGGTGGTCGAGGCCACAAAGAACAGGAGGGAGAGGAGCGCCAGGCCGGCGGCAGCGGCCGTCGCGGCGCCGCCGCCGGTGCGGGCCAGGACATCGGTCGGTCGGGCCGCGCCGGCCGACGCCGACCTGACGGTGGCGGACTCGGCCGGGGGTTCGACGACGGAGGCGGCGCCCGAGGGTCCGGACGGCCCCGACGGACCGGCGAGTTGCTCCCGGATGGCGGCGGCGACCACCGGCGCGCTGTTCTGGAAGCTCAGGGCGTTGGGGTGGGCGATCAACGACGGCGGGACCAGCACGATGGCGTTGACCCAGGCCTCGCCCGGCAGCTGGCAGACGTCGTGACCGATGCTGGAGGTGTAGATGTCGACGTAGGTGGCGCCGTTGGTCGCCGCCTGCTCGGCCAGCATGGCGTTCATCTCCTTGAACTTGGCCACCAGGTAGCCCATGTCCTCGGCCAGGATGGGCACGTACGGGTAACACGCCACCGCGTCGTCGGGGAGGCTGGTCGGGTAGCCGACGACGAGGACCTCGGCGTTCGGGGCCCGCAGCTGCACCTCGCGCAGCGCCGCCCCCAGTTCGGGCCCGACGGCGGCGATGCGCTCGGAGATCTGATCGACGCCGCCGGCGGTGTAGGGAGGCGAGCACGGCGCGCTGAGCGGCGGCGGGACGAAGCGAAGGCAGCCGGTGGCCAGGCTCACGAACCCGACGTCGTTGCCGCCGATGCCGACGGTGACCACGTCGACGTCCTCGTCGAGGGCGTCGAACTGGGGTGGGTTGACGCCACCGAGCGGGAGAGGGCCCTGGGGTGCGGCGAAGTCGTCGATGGTGGCGCCGCTGCAGCTCACGTCGCGCAGCTCGGCGACGCCGAGCTCGGCGGCGGCGAGCTGCGCGTAGTTCTGGTCGGAACGGGCGCAGTCGATGGGCGTCCCGACCTGGTTGGGCACGAGCGGGCCCGATGTGAACGAGTCACCCAGGGCGACGTAGGTGATGCCCTCCGCCGGCCGCTCCGGCGGCGGCAAGGGGAGCTGGGCGGCGGCGGGGGCGGTCGCCAGCCCGACGAGGGCGGCGGCGACCAGCAGCAGCAGGTGGGAGCGGCGCACGCCACCAGTGTGCCCGCTCAGGTCCTGCTCCGCCGGGCGACGAGGGTGCCGATGGCGTCGACGTGCACCGTGACACCGGGCGGCACCGGGACGGTGGAGCCGTACTCCTCGATCACCGCCGGCCCGGCGAGCACGTCACCGGCGCCGAGGTCGGGCCGCCACCACACGTCGGTCTCGACCCACCCGTCGTCGAACCACACCGGGCGGGTACCGGCGGGTCGGGCCGAACCGTCGCCGGTAGCGAGTGGGGCGGGCCGCGCGGGGGCGAGGGGGCCGACGCCGGTGAGGCGGACGTTGACCCACTCGACGCCGTGGCGGGGTTGATCGCGATAGCAGTAGCCGTAGAGGCGTTCGTGCTCGTCGTGGAAACGGGTGAGCACGGCGGCGGCGAGCGAGGCGTCGATCGGTCCGGCGGGGACGTCGACGCGGACCTCGAAGGCCTGACCGTCGTAGCGGACGTCGGCCCCCCGCAGGAGCCGCACGTCGCCCTGCCCGAAGCCCTCGGCGGTGAGGGCGGCGGTCGCGTCGCCCTCCAACTCGCCGTAGACCCGGACGAGCGCGGCGAGGTCCAGCTCGGTGTGGGGCGCGACGAAGGTACGCACGTCGTCGATGCGGACGTCGACGGTGAGCAGGCCGAAGGCGCACAGGTTCCCGGGGTGGCGCGGGATCACCGCGGCGGGCAGGTCGAGCACGTCGAGCAGGCGGCACGCCGCCAACGGGCCGGAGCCGCCGAACGCGCAGAGGGCGAGGTCGCGCACGTCGATGCCGCGGCGCACGGTGACCTGGCGGATGGCGTTCGCTTGGTTCCACACCCCGATCTCCATGATCCCGGCCGCGCACGGCTCGACGGCCATCCCGACGGAGGCGGCGAGGGCTTCGACGGCGGCGGTGGCGGCCCCGACGTCGAGGGGGATCTCGCCGCCGAGCAGGTGGGCGGGGATGCGGCCCAGCACGAGGGCCGCGTCGGTGAGGGTCACCTCGGTGCCGCCGTGCCCGTAGCAGCAGGGCCCGGGGTCGGCGCCGGCCGAACGGGGCCCGACCTTGAGCGTCCCCTCCGGCGACACCCAGGCGATCGAGCCGCCGCCGGCGCCGACGGTGACGATGTCGATCATCGGCACCTTGGCCGGGAAGCGCCCCACGGTGGCGTCGGTGGTGAGCGACGGCGTGCCGCCCCGGATGACGGCGACGTCGGTGGAGGTGCCGCCGCCGTCGAGGGTGACCACCGCGTCGAAGCCCGCCGCCGCGGTGACGGCGGCCGCCCCCAGCGCCCCCGCCGCCGGCCCGGAGAGGATGGTGGTGATGGCCTTGGCGGCCACCTGCGGCGCGGAGGCCACGCCCCCGTTCGACTTCATCACGTAGAACGGCGTGTCCGCCCTCGCACGGTGCCGGAGCTCGTCGGAGAGGCGGGCGACGTAGCGGGCGACGGCCGGCTTCACGAAGGCGTCGACGAGCGTGGTGACCGACCGTTCGTACTCGCGGTACTCGCGCAGGACGTCGGAGCTGATCGACACCGAACACTCGGGATGGACCTCGGCGAACAGCTCGCGGACGCGTCGCTCGTGGGCGGGGTTGGCGTAGGCGTGGAGCAGGCAGACCCCGACCGACGTGACCCCGTGGTCGCGGAACCAGGCGGCCTCGGCGGTGACCGCCGCCTCGTCGAGGGGGTGGACCACGGTGCCGGTGGCGTCGAGGCGCTCGGGCACCTCGCGCACCAGGTGAAGGGGCACGATGCGATCGGGCTTGATCCACGAGTAGGAGTTGCCGTAGCCGTCGGGCACGCTCTGGCGCCCGATCTCCAGCAGGTGGCGGAACCCGGCGGTGGTGAGGAACCCCAGCCCGCTGATCTCGCCCTGCAACAGCGCGTTGGTGGCGACGGTGGTGCCGTGGAACACCGAGGCGACGTCGGCCCAGGTGGCGCCGGCGGCGGCCAGCGCTTTGTCCACCCCCGCCAGGAAGGCGATCGATGGGTCGGCCGGCGTCGACGGCGTCTTGGTGGTCGTGAGCGCGCCGGTGGCCTCGTCGACCACGACGACGTCGGTGAAGGTTCCGCCGGTGTCCACTCCGACGCGAAGCGTCACAGGCTTCGCCTGCTCAGGCTTCGCCTGGGAAGGGCGTGGCCGGCTTCGCCGTCGTTCACATGTTCCGACCAACCAAGCCTCGCAAGCTCGGCGGTGGGTCGGCGTCTGCGCCGATCGGCGGCGGCGTCGCTGGCTGCTGCGTGGCGATCGGCGCAGACGGGCCGCTGGGCGCCGACAGTGCTCCGCCGAAGCCGCCGGGCGGCGTCGCCGCTCCGCCGGTCCCGCTGGGCGCCGCCGGTGCGCCACGGAACCCGCCCGACGCCGTCGGGGCTCCACCGAAGCCGACCGGTCGCCTCGGTGCAGCAGCGCTCCCGGCCGGTCCGTGCGACGGAGCACCGCTCCCGCCAGGTTCCTTCGGTCACGTCGGTGGCGGGGGGAAGGGGGCGGTGGCTTCGGCTTCGAGGGCGGGGCGGTGGCGGCGGTAGAGGGGGAGGTTGCGTTCGGCGAGGTGGTCGAAGGTCTGGGGGACCGAGGAGCCGGGGCTGATGGTGGCCATGGGGGCGGTGCCGACCGTCGCGCTGATCCACCCGGGTTGGGAGGTGCCGCGGGCGAGGACCTCGGCGGTGGGGCCGACGATGAGGGAGTTGCCGAAGTAGACGTGGCCGCCGGGGTCGACGCCAACGGCGTTGGGGGCGACGACGTAGAGGTGGTTGTCGTAGGCGCGGGCCCGGGTGGTCAGCTCCCAGATGTCGGCGGCGCGCAGGAAGGCGGACGGGCGCACCAGGACCTGGGCGCCCATGGTGGCCTGCATGCGGGCGAGTTCGGGGAAGTCGCCGTCGAAGCAGATGGTCGATCCGATGCGTCCGATGGCGGTGTCGACCACGACCACGTCGTCACCGGCCGTGCCCCACGCCCGCTCGCCGGGGAAGAGGTGGGTCTTGCGGTAGACGCCGACGACGTCGCCGCTGGGGCCGATGGTGGACGCCGAGTTGTAGACGACGCCGGGTTCGGTCCCGGACTCGTAGGTGGGCCACACCAGGTGGATGCCGAGCTCCGCGGCGACCGCCTGCGCCGCCTCGGTGCCGGGACCGGGGACCGGCCCGACGAGCGCGTGGAGGGCCTCGGCGCCCATGCCGGGGTCGAAGCCGGTGGTCACCGTCTCGGGCACGACGACCAGTTCGGCGCCGGTGGCCTCGACGCAGCGGCGCACCATGGCCACCGCGCCGTCGACGTTGGCGATGATCGCGGCGGCCGTGAGCGGACCGGCGACGGGCCCCACCTGCACGGCGGCGGCGACGAAGGGCCTCATCGCCGGCTGCTCGGTGCTCGACGCCCGAATACCACACCAACGGCCAGCCCGCCGAGGGCGGCGAGCACGAGGGTCGCCCGGTGGCGACCGCGCCCGGCGCCAGCCGGGACGGTGGCGGTCGGGGCCGTGCCCGGCGGGGCGGCGGCGACGGGGGTGGCGACCGGCACCGGGTCAGCGGGCGCTTCGGCCGGCCCGACGGCGCGCGCGCCGAGGGCGGCGAGGAGGTCGGTGGCCGTGCGGCGCACGGCGGCATCGAGGAGCGCCTCGCCGATGGCGGCCAGCGGGCCCCCGACGGAGCCGTCGACGGCGAGGCGGGTGCGGTCAGCGTCGGCGCGCACGACGAGGTCGAGCGAGCCGACGTCGCCGGCCCCGACCACCCGGACGGCGTGCTCATCGACCGGAGTGACCGTGCCCGTCCACGGGCCCCGCACGGAGGCAATGGCGACCTCGACGGCGAGGCGCATCCCGCCGCCCTCGGCGCAGGCGACGGCGGTGGCGCCGGCCAGCGCGGCGGCCACCTGGGCGGGGTCGGCGAGGGCGGCCCACGCCTCCGCCGGCGCGCGCACCGGGAACGTCAGGTGCACGGGGGGACCGCCTCGCCCATGCCCCGCAGGGTCCACAGCTCGGAGGGCGAGATGGGCATGCGGTCGATGCGCACGCCCACGGCATCCTCGATGGCGGCGGCGATGCACGCCGAGCCCGGGATCACTCCCGCCTCGCCGGCGCCCTTGATGCCGAGCGGGTTGAGGGGCGACGGCGTTTCCAGGTGGGCGATCTCGGCGGTGGGCAGCTCGGTGAGGTACGGCATCAGGAAGTCCATGAAGCTGGCGTTGACGAGATTGCCGGCCTCGTCGTAGGCCACCCGTTCGAGCAGGGCGCCGGCCACCCCCTGGGCCACGCCGCCGTGGATCTGGCCCTCGACCAGCATGGGGTTGATGAGCGTGCCGCAGTCGTGCACCACGGCGTAGCGCAGCACGGTGACGGCGGCGGTCTCCGGGTCGACCTCGACGACCGCGGCGTGCATGCCCGACGCGAAGGTCGAGCGCACCGTCGAGAAGTAGTCGCGCACCTCGAGTCCGGGCTCGGCGTCCTCGGGCACGGGGGCGACGTCGGGGTCGGCGGGCGTGGCGAACTGGGTGGCGGCCTGCGCCTCCTTCGAGAACGCGTACCGCAGCGGGTTCGACAGCACCGCCACCTGCGACAGCGGGATGCCCCGGCTGGGCGTACCCCGCACGTGGACGACACCGTCGACGATGTCGAGGTCCTCCGGCGCTGCCTCGAGCGCGTCGGCGGCGATGAGCAGCGCCTTCTCCCGCACGCCCCGGGCGGCGACGGCCACCGCGTTGCCGCTCATCACCGCCGCCCGGCTGGCGTAGGTGCCGACGGCGTAGGGCATGCGGCGGGTGTCGCCGGTGGTGACGTGGACGTCGTCGACGTGCACGCCGAGCTCGTCGGCCACGATCTGGGCGAACACCGTCTCGTGGCCCTGGCCCTGCGAGGTGAGGCCGGTGGCCACCACCACCCGGCCGTTGGTCTCGACATGCACGTGGCCGCCCTCGTAGGGGCCGACGCCGGTGCCCTCGACGTAGGCGGCCATGCCGATGCCGACGGTGCGCCCCTCGGCGGCGGCGGCAGCCCGCACCGCCGGGAAGTCGTCCCACCCGACGAGGTCGCGCAACGTCTCGAGCGCGGCCGGGTAGTTGCCCGAGTCGTAGATCAGGGGCCGGCCGTCCTGGAAGGTCATCTGGAAGTCGTAGGGGAACTCGTCGGGCTGGATGAGGTTGCGGCGCCGCACCTCGGCCCGGTCGATGCCGAGGGTCTCGGCGACGCGGTCCATCGTGCGCTCCATGACGAAGCAACCCTGGGGCCGGCCGGCGCCGCGATAGGGCGTGCAGGTCACGGTGTTGGTGTAGAGCGACGTGAACGTCACCCGGTAGTTGCGGTGGCGGTAGGGCCCCGGGAGC
The DNA here is from genome assembly GCA_037724305.1 of Acidimicrobiales bacterium. Lineage (GTDB taxonomy): Bacteria > Actinomycetota > Acidimicrobiia > Acidimicrobiales > JACDCH01 > JBBJOU01. The sequence goes on along the minus strand of JBBJOU010000041.1, from coordinate 1,620 downwards.
TGGGTGGCGGTGATGATCGGCAGCACGATGCCGTAGGGCGAGTAGGCGCCGGTGTCGTGGAAGAACTCCACCTCGAGGCCGAGGATCGTCCCGTCGTCGTCGAAGCCGACCCGCACGTGGTGCTGCTGGGCCCGCTCGTGGGTGGCCGAGACGAAGTGCTCGTAGCGGTCCTCGACCCACTTGACCTCGGCGTCGAGGCGCATGGCCGCCCACGGCACCAGCACCTCCTCGGGGTAGGGGTGCATGACCTTGGTGCCGAAGCCGCCGCCGACATCGGGGGTGACGACGTCGACGGCGACGTCGGCCAGCCCGAGGATGCTGGCGACCGCGGCCCGCACCCCGGTGGCGGTCTGGGTGGAGGTGCGGATGTGCAGGCGGCCGTCGGCACGGTCCCAGCGGGCGTGGACGCCGCGCCCTTCGAGGGGCGACGACAGCGACCGCTCGATCCACAGCTCGAGTTCGAGGGTGCGGGGGGCGGCGGCGATGGCAGCCCGGGCATCGCCCAGCTCCTGGGTGGTGGTGCCCGCGGCGTTGGCGGGAACGTCGTCGTGGACGAGGTGCTGCGCGGCGCGGGCGGCGTCGATGCCGACGACGGCGGGGAGCGGCTCGTAGTCGACGACGATGCGCTCGGCGGCGTCCTCGGCCACGTAGCGGTCGACCGCGACCACCATGACGATCGCCTCGCCGACGTGGTTGACCTCGTGGTGGGCCAGGGCGAGCTGGGTGCGGGGGTGGGTGAGGTCGGGGTGCGGGATGAGCAGCGGCAGCGGCTCGGCGACGCGGCCGTCGAGGTCGGCCCACGTGTACACGGCGACCAGGCCGTCGACGTCGAGCGCGCCGGCCACGTCGATGTCGATGATGCGGGCGTGGGCGTGCGGGCTGCGCACGAAGGCGGCGGCGAGGGCGTCGTGGCCGGCGTCGTCGAGGAACGACCCGGTGCCGGTGAGCAGGCGCTGGTCCTCGCGGCGCTCGACCCGCTGGCCGAACCACTTCGTGGTCACGGTCGTGCCTCCGTCTCGGCGGCGAGGAGCTCAGCCGCCCGGCGCACGGAGCGCACGATGTTGGTGTAGCCGGTGCAGCGGCACAGGTTGCCGCCGAGCGCCTCGGTGATCTCGTCGTCAGTGGGTGCGGCGGTTCGCGCCAGGAGGTCGCGGGCCAGCAGCAGGAACCCGGGCGTGCAGAACCCGCACTGCAAGCCGTGGCATTCCTTGAAGGCCCGCTGCACGGCGTCGAGCTCGCCGCCGGGCCCGGCCAGGCCCTCGACGGTGGTGACGGCGACGCCGTCGACCATCACCGCGAAGGTCAGGCACGACCGGACCGGCACGTCGTCGACCAGCACCGTGCAGGCGCCGCACACCCCGTGCTCGCACCCCACGTGGGTGCCGGTGAGACGCAGGTCGTGGCGCAACACGTCGCTCAGCAGCCGCCGCGCCGGCACCCGCGCCGAGCGCGCCGCCCCGTTCACCGTGAGCGCCACCTCGTGCACGCCCTCGACGAACTGGCGGCAGCTATCACGGTCATGGCTCAGATGGCTGCCGCCAGAACGGGAGGGGGGAGGGAGCATTGCGCTCATGTGGGGACCTCTGCGGACGCGTGGCTGGCGCGGGCGCGCGCGGTGGC
>JBBJOU010000040.1:0-10936 GCA_037724305.1 Acidimicrobiales bacterium | reverse complement strand
CCCCAGAACGGGGTTGTCAGGCCAGTTCGACGAGGTCGATGAGGTCGTCGGACCAGTGGTCGAGGTCACCGTCGGGCATGAGCAGGGCCCGGTTGGGACGGAGGTCGCGCACGAAGTCGGCGTCGTGGCTGACGATGACCATGGTGCCGGTCCAGCTCGACAGGGCGGTGGCGATGGCCTGGCGTGACGGCGGGTCGAGGTTGTTGGTCGGCTCGTCGAGGAGGAGCAGGTTGTGCCGTCCGCCGACGAGGAGCGACAGAGCCAGCTTGGTCTTCTCGCCGCCCGAGAGGGTGCCGGCGTCCTGGTGGACCTTGTCGCCCTGCAGGCCGAACGTGCCGAGCAGTCGGCGGCGCTGCTGGTCGCCGAGGTCGGGGGCGTACTCCCGGGCCAGCTCGAGCAGCGTCCGTCCGGGGGAGATGGTCTCGTGCTCCTGGGCGAAGTAGCCCACCGACACCTTGTGGCCGAAGGTGACGCTGCCGGCGTCGGCGTCGGACGTGCCGGCCAGGATGCGGAGGAGGCTGGTCTTGCCGGCACCGTTGAGCCCGAGCACGAGCAGGCGCTCACCCCGCCCAACATCGAAGCCGACGCCCTCGAACACGGGGGGGAGGCCGCCGTAGGACTTTTTGACGCCGGTCACCACCATGGTGGTGCGGCCCGACGGCGGCGCCGGCGGCAGCTTCAGGTCGAGGGTGCGGGTGGCCCGGACGCTCTCGGTGGCGCCGGCCTCGATGCGGGCGATGCGCTTCTCGAGGCTGTGGGCCATGGACGCCTTGGACGCCTTGGCGCCGAAGCGGTCGACCAGGGTCTGGAGGCGGTCGATCTCGCCCTTCTCGCGGGCGGCGACCTTGGCCAGGCGCTCCTCGTCGGCGGCCCGCGACCGCTGGTACTGGCTGTAGGTCCCCTTGTACTCGACCATGTGGCCGACCGAGGCTTCGTCGACGCGGTCGAGGTGGAGCACCCGGGTGATCGACTCGTCGAGCAGGCCGAGGTCGTGGCTGATCACGATCAGCCCGCCGCGATAGGTGCGCATGTAGCCGAGCAACCAGTCGCGGGCGTCGTTGTCGAGGTGGTTGGTGGGCTCGTCGAGCATGAGCAGATCGGACCCGGAGAACAGGATCCGGGCCAGCTCGACCCGGCGCCGCTCGCCCCCTGACAGGACGCCGATGGCGAAGTCGGCCCGGCTCGCCCGCAACCCGAGCCCGGCGAGGATGGCCCGGGCCTCGGCCTCCGCCGCGTAACCGCCCTCGTGCTCGAAACGGTCGTGGGTCCGGGACCACTTGGCCACGATGGACTCGTCGCCGGGGGCCTCCTCCATCTGCAAGCGGAGCTTCTCGAGGCGCTCGGTCAGCTCGTCGAGGCCCCGCCCGTTCAGCACGTGGGCCAGGGCGGAGCGCTCGTCGGGCACGCCGTCGAGCTTCGGGTCCTGGGGCAGGTACCCGAAGCTGTCCGGGCGGTTGACGACACCCGCCTTCGGGGTTGCCATGCCGCCCAGGACCTTGAGCAGCGAGGTCTTGCCGGCGCCGTTGCGCCCGACCAGGCCCACCTTGTCGCCGGCGCGCACGGTGAAGCCGGCACCCTCGAGCACGAGGGTGCCGCCCACCTCGACAGCGAGCGCACGGACCGACAACACAGCGCACCAGTGTGGCGGTGCCGGGCCCCGAATCGGGCATCAGTTCGTTGACGCCTGCCCGGCGCACCCCACCTGTTCGCCGGCGGGCCAGGCGCACCACACCGGGGCGTCGCCTCCCCTTGGGCCGCTCGTGATCGACTTCACGTACGTGGACCTGACCACGAACGGCACCGCCGCGGTCGCCCTCATCGTGCCCGGGGCCGCGCCCGCCGTCCGGCGCCGCCCGGGGTGGTCGCTCGACCGACGGCGGGCGCTGTCCGCCCGCCTCCGGCCGGCCGGCGACCTGATGCGCGAGGAGTCCAGGCGCTTCGTGGCCCCCGTCGCCGCCCTGTCCGCCATCTCCGCCGCCGCCACCGCCGCCAGCCCGCTGCTGCTCTCCTGGCCGCTCCTCCTCGTGGCGTTGACGCCCCGCCTCCCGTTCCTCGTGCTGGCCGCCGCCGAGGTGCCGCTGCTGCCCTTCCTCGCCGTGGCCACCCTCCGGCTCGCGCTGGTCGATCCCTGGTACTTCGCCCTCGGCCGGCGCCGGGGGCCCGCCGTGATCGATCTCCTCGGCCGTCGCGCTCGGTGGGCCGTCCGTCTCGCCTCCCGTGCCGCCTGGCTGCTGGTCCTCGCCCGCCCCGTCGGGCGCCACCTGGTGCTGGCCGGCGCCGGCCCGGCCCGCGGGTGGGTCATCGCCGTGGCCGACGCCGCCGGCACCCTCGCCTTCCTGGTGACCGTCCACACCGGCACCACCACCGTCATCGGCTGATTCCTCCGAGGGAACTGCTGGCGGGACCCGGCGGTGGCCGGGTCCCGTGCAGGGACCCGGCCACCGTCACCATGCTCCGGAGCGGTGTCGCTACGGCTGGCAGGTCCAGGGGCGCCAGCCGCCGGACTGGTCGTACAGCCACTTGGCGAACAAGGTGTTCCAGAACGAGTCGTAGCGCATCGACCACGATTGCCCGGTCACCCGCTCGAACGACGTGCGGTGAACGTTGTTGATCTGGAACAGGCCGTGGTTGCCCCCACCGGGGCTGACCGCCGCCGGGTTCATGGTCGACTCGCACCAGGCGACGCTGCGGGCCTCCCCGGCTTGCGGGCCGAAGAGCGTGTCGATGTACCACTCTGGTGTGCAGGCACCAAGGCCGACGACCAGGGCGGTGGCGCCGGCGATCCGGGCGAACATGGGCTTCACGAGTACTGCCTCCTCGGGACCGGCCGGGCGCGCGCGTCGAGCACTTGCGCTGCTGGCGAAGGCATGCCCGATGTCGACGGCGTCGACGTCCTCAGGTCGGCCGGCGGGGGCTCGGCAGCAACCGTCAGCTCAGGCACATCACCGGGCAGCGCATCTCGCCGCCCGACCGGGTCCAGTGATGAACGAAGGTCACAGGATCGTCACGTTCGTAACCGAAGCGCAACTATTGGGGGTGTGTCTCTCGCCACACCAGGATCGGCGAAAGAAGCGGCGGCCGGCGCCGTTACCGTTAGCCGCAGCTGGTGTAGGTCACCGGGCCACCGGCCTCGGCCACGGCCACCGACGCCGTCGCCGGCGAACCGTCGGCGGCCTCGGTGAGGGCCTCGGCCAGCTCGGCGGTGTCGGCCGCGGTGTCGCCCACCACGGCGACACGCACGCAGGTGGCGCCGCCAGCATCGTCCCACTGCACGTAGGCGTCGCCGCCCCACCCGTCGACGGCGGCCGCCGCGGTCGAGGGGTCGACGCCGATCTCGGCGAGGAGCTGGCCCAGCGTGAACGCGCCGAACGCGCCCTCGTCGACCACCGGACCGTCGGCGACGGGCACCGGCACCGGCACCGCCGCCTCGCCGGCCACGAACACGTCGGGCTCGAGGACCTGCTCACTGGTGGTGGGCGGCACGGCGATGGCGCCGGCGAGCGCCTCGTCGCCGCCGGCGGCGAGGATGGCCTCGACCAGCACCGGGCCGAGCTCGTAGGGGGCGGCCAGCGACTCGAGCAGCACGAAGGGGATGGCGAAGGGGTCGACGCCGAGGCCGATGGACAGTTCCTCCGTCGTCGCCGCGTCCTCCTCGTCAGGCGTGAAGGTGGCCCGGTAGGCCTCCTCGATGCGCACCGCGTTGCCCTCGAGCACGGCGGTGAAGCCGAACCCGGATTCGTCGGGGGTGTCGGCGAAGTCGCGATCGATGTCGAAGTGCTGGTCGTCGAGGGCATGGACGAGCTCGTGGGCGATGACGGTGCGGACGTAGGGCGAGGCCTCCGTCCCCCGGACCACGAGCTCCTCCGTGCTGGGGTCGTAGAAGCCGACCACGCCGATGCCGAGCAGCTCGCGGTAGGCATCGGCCAGCTCGACGCCGGGCTCGACGAGACCGAGGGCGGCGAAGGCGTCGCCGATGATGCGGAGGTCCTCGGCGCCCTCCTCGAAGTCGGCGAGCAGACGGGCTTCGAAGGCGGCATCGTCCTCGAGCTCGACGACCACGTCGCGCAGGAACGGCAGGCCCCGCTCGGCGGCGACGAAGGCCTCGATGTCGTCGATGACGGCCGTGATGTCGTCGGTCGGCACGTCCGGAGCGGGCTCGGGCTCCGTCGCCGGCGGCTCCTCGGCCGGCGGCAGGGTGGCGTCGGGGGCGCCGCCGGTGGGGGGAAGCTCGCGCGGCTCGCGGTCGGCAGCCTCGGCGGCGCCATCGCCATCGTCACCAACGGTGATGGCGAGGCCCACCCCGAGCAGGAGGACGAGGACCGAGAGCACGGCGGTGGCCACCACCCACGGCGAGCGGCGAACGGGCTCGGGCGGGGCCGGCGCCACCGGTGCCGGTGTCCGTCCGGGTGGCACCGGCGGGGCGTAGCCGGCGGTGGGTGGCTCGGACGGGTAGACGAGCGGGGGGGCGCCGGCGGGCAACGTGCCCCGGGGGGCGGGCGATGCCTGGGCGCCCCTCTCGGGTGGGAGCGGCGCGGTGACGACGTCGCCCCCGAGGGCCCAGGGGGCGGCGCCACGCGCCCAGGCGTCGGCGACCGGGGCCATGGGGGCCGCCGGGCGGGGCGCTCCCCAAGGGTCGCCGGCCGCCCACGGGGCCGGCGGCGCCCACCCCGCCTCGCCGGGGAGCCGGAGGTGCTGGTCGGGGCCGGGCCACGGCGCGTCGGCGTCGTCGATCTCCTCGACCCGGAGCGCAGCTGGTTGCTCGGGCCGGGGGGCCGCCGGGCGGGCGCCGGGCGGCGACGCGCCGGGCGCGGCGAACGGCGGGGTGGCGCCAGTGCCGGGGGGGCGGGGGGAGCCGTAGGGGGACGACATGACTCGCCCATCTGACCACGCGCTGCCCCGGTGCGGGGTGTCGCCCCGCCGGCACGTGCCCCCGGCGGGGATCGAACCCGCACTGCCACCCTTTTAAGGGGCGTTCCTCTGCCGGTTGGGATACGGGGGCCCACCGCCACCGTACGCCGAGGACGGGGTGGCGACGGGCGGGACGGTGCGCACGACGGTGAGGCGCTCCACCGGCCGGTCGGCGAGCCAGGTGAGGGTGTGGTTGGGCTGGCGGCGCACCACCTCGCCCACCGTGCGCTCGAGGGCGCGGGCCCGCCGGCCGGTGGGGGCGTTGACCTCGCCGTACCACCCGGGAAGCCCGGCTGCCCGGACCCGGGCATCGGCGTGCGCCAGCAGGTCGAGGGCCACCCGGGGGGCGAACCCGGGCTCGACGTTGACGTGGACGTGGGCGGGCATGGGGTGCGCCCCGCCCGACCGCCACGCGGTGAAGCCGTCGCGGAGCCGTAGTTGGAGGAAGCGGCGGGCCTCGGGTTCGAGGCGGGGCGACAAGGCCGCGCCGGTCGCCCAGGTGGCGAAGCGGGCGGCCGAGCGCCGCTGCCAGCGCTCGAAGGCGGCCTCGTCGGTGCACGTGAGCACGTAGCCCCGGACCTGGTCGCCGGCGACGAGCACGGCGGCGTCGGCCCGTCCTGCGCCGAGGTACCAGTCGAGGCACAGCGACTCGTAGCGCGCCCAGCCGGCGACGGCGAAGCCGATCGGCCGGCCCAGGGCGACCGTCGACCGGAAGATCCGGCGCACACCGGCATCGTCGACGTTGCTGCGCAGCGGCCGGACGACGGCCCGGGCCGGGGCGCGCAGGGCGCCGCCGACGGTGATCACGCCACAGCCTCGACGCCGGCAGGGTCGTGGGCGGCAAAGTCGTGGGCGGCGAGGAAGCCGTCCAACGTCCGCGACCAGGGGTGGGCCTCGGCGACCGCCCGGGCCGCGTCGCGCCTGGTGGGTTCGGGCTCGTCGAGCAGCGCCTCAACACCGTCGGCCACTGCGTCGCTGTCGACCCCGACGCCGACGTCGACCAGCCGGCCGGCGGGCCCGCTGGCCGGCACGACCACGCCGAGGGCGCCGCCCCGGGCGGCGACGACGGCGGTGCCCGACGCCAGCGCCTCGAGCGCGGCGAGGCCGAAGGTCTCGACCGGGCAGGCGGCGATGGCGACGTCGGCGCCGGCCAGCAGTCGGGACACCGCGGCCCGGTCGACGTGGCCGGTGAAGCGGACCGGGAGGCCGGCAGCGGCCCGTTCGAGACGAGCGCGCGCCGGTCCGTCGCCGACCATCACGAGGTGCGCCGGCGCGCCCCGCCGGACCAGGGCCCGCAGGGTGGCGATGGCGACGTCGGGGCGCTTCTCCGCCGAGAGCCGGCCGACCGCGACCAGCCGGGGCCCGGCGCCCGGCACCCGCCGGCCGCCCGGCGACGCGGGACGGAACCGGGCGAGGTCGACGCCGAGGGGCACCACCCGCACCCGCGCCGGGTGCCGCACCCGGTGCAGTTCGGCGGCGGCGTAGGCCGACGCGCACAAGGCCAATTCGAAGCGGGGCAGCACCCGACGGTTGGCGGCGTCGGCGGCGGCGCCCAGCGGGAACCACCCCGGCGCCCGGCCGGCGAGGATGCCGTCGATGCGCTCGTGGGCGACGATCACGGCGGGCACCCCGGCACGCCACGCCCACGAGCCGACCCAGGCGAGGGTCAGGCGGTCGTGCACCTCGACCCGGTCGGGCCGCAGGGCCTCGAGCAGGCGACGCACGCGAGGACGGTCGACGAGCGCCCGGTAGGGGAGGCCGGCGAGCGGGGGTGACCGGAGGGCGACGACGGTGCCGGACGGTGTGGTGCGGGCCGAGTCGCGCCCGGCGGGGACGATCAGCACGGGGTCGTGACCGGCGGCCCGGTACCCCCGTCCCAGTTCGTCGAGCGTGGTGGCCAGGCCCCCCGAGGTGGGGGCCACGAAGTTGGCGAGGCGGACGATGCGGGCCATCACCCGGCCCCCTCCCGGGCGAGGGCCGGGGCGGCGACCACATCGCCGTAGGTGCAGGGACGGGCGCCGGCAGTCAGGGCGGCGTCGATGGCCGACACGGTCGCCGCCCGGAGGCCGGGGCGGTCGAGGTCGTCGGGGTGCAGGGCGATGCGCACCGGCCGGCCGGCCCGGGCCCGCCGGGCGGCGACGGCGGGCATGAGCCGGGCGCCGAGGCGCTCCCCGAACGTGCCGGGCCGATGCGACAGCGCCGGGGCCCGGTGCCGGGCGCCGGTGCGGAGGTCCCTGACCCCGCCATGATCGGTGGTGAAGCCGAAGCCGAGGGACCGGAGCGCCACCAACGTGGCGGGGGAGGCCAGCCAGCCCGGCGGGGTGAACCCGTCGGCCACCAGGCCGGCGGCGCCGAGGGCGTCCCGCCCGTGCTCGAGACGGCGGCGGGCCTCGGCCTCGTCGAGGGTCCAGAACTCACCGGCGCCGCGCGCCACGGCGGCGCCGACGGCGCGCCGCCACGCCGGTCCCCCGGGGGGCGCCACGTGCGTCCACCCGTGCTGGACCACCTCGTCGCCGCCGGCGCACCGCTGCTGCAACCAGGCGGCGAGGCCGGGATCGTCGGCGAGCGCACCGCCGCGCCACGGTCCCGCCACGACCAGCAGCGACGCCGGCACGCTGAGCAGGTCGAGCGTGGCGCACCAGTCCCGACACGCCTCCGCCGTGCCCGGCGCCACATCGTGCACCGACACCACCAACCACGGCGCCGTCAACTCGGCCTCCCCCGTCCTGCAGGGCGGCCACTCACGCCGCGTCCCCGACCACGCGCAACGGGCGGACCGGGCGGACATCGCCGGCCCGGCGCCCGGTCACGGCGGCGTAGTGGTCGAGCAACTCGTCGCCCAGCACGGCCCAGGACCGGTGCGACACCGACGCCCGGGCGCGGGCCGCCATGGCGGCCCGGAGCCGGGGTTCAGCCACGAGGGTCGACACCATGGGCCGCAGGAGGGCGGCGTCGTCGGGCGGGAACAGCCACCCGTTCTCGCCGTGACGGACGAGATCGACGGGGCCACCCGCCGCCGGGGCCACCACCGGTACGCCCGACGCCAACGCCTCCTGCACCGCCTGACAGAAGGTCTCGTGGGCGCCGCCGTGCACGAACACGTCGAGTGATGCCATCGCCGCCGACAGCTCGGCCCCCTCCCGGAAGCCCAGGAAGCGGGCCCGCGGCAACGCCCGCTCCAGCGACGCCCGCGAGGGACCCTCCCCGACCACCACCACCTGCACGCCGCGCAGCCCGTCGAGGTGCGCCAGCAGGCCCACGCACTTCTCCGGCGCCAGGCGACCCACGTAGCCGACGATCACCTCGCCGTCGGGGGCCAGGTCGGCCCGCAGTGCTTCGTCGCGGTGGCGCGGGTCGAAGCGCTCGAGATCGACCCCCCGGGCCCAGCAGGCGACGGGGCCGATCCCGTGGCGGCGCAGCTGCCACACCGACATCGTCGACGGCGCCAGCGTGAGCGCGCACCGGTCGTGGATGCGGCGTAGCCAGCGCCAGATCAGGGGGCGGAGCACCCCGGCGTGGTAGCGGCCGGCGAAGCCGGCGAGATCGGTCTGGTAGACGGCGACGGCGGGGATGCCGGCCGCCGCGGCGGCGTGGGCGCCGGCGGCGCCGAGGGCGACCGGGGCGGCCAGGTGCACGACGTCGGGTCGGAAGGCGGCGAGGGCGGCGGCCACCCGGTCGGTGGGCAGCGCCATCGGGATCCCCCGGTAGAAGGGCAGAGGCACCGACGGCGTGCGCACCACCGGCACCGATCCGTGGTGGTCCGGGCCGGGCCCGGCAGTCACCACGATCGCCTCGTGGCCTCGCCGTTCGAGGTGCTCGAGCACCCGGAGCACCGAGCCGGTGACCCCGTTCACCGTGGGGAGGAAGGTCTCGGCCACGATGGCGATGCGCACCGCGAGCAGTGTCCGGCCCCCAATCGACGCGCAGGTGTGGTGAGCACGACCGCAGGGCGACCATCGCGTGAGCATCCGCTCGCGGTGGGGCGCCGGTCAGGCCGCCACCTCGTCGCCGGCCGGGCTCACGTCGCCAGGGGGTGTGACGGTGGGAGCGGGCCGGAGGGACGCCCCACAGCCCTGACTACGCTCGTCACCGTGGCGCCCCCGGACCAGCCGTCGCGCCGCCGTCCGGTCATGGAGCACTCGCAGGCCCTCGTTCCCGTCTCCCTGCCGCCGCTGGCCGACGACGATGGCGACCTTCCCCACGACCCCCGCCGGTCCGATGTCGACGAGTGGGGACGATCCGAGTCGATGCGGGCGCTGGTGCGGCGGCTCTACGCGCCGCTCTACGAGAAGTGGTTCCGGGTCGAGTGGGAGGGCATGGAGCACATCCCCGCCGAGGGCGGGGCGCTGCTGGTCGCCAACCACGCCGGCGCCGTACCGTCCGACGCCCCGGCGATCATGCACGGCATCGAGACCGAGCTGCGCCGTCCGGTCTACGGGATGGCCGAGTACTTCTTCCGCGAGCTCCCGGTGCTCGGCACGCTGTGGGCACGGGCGGGTGGCGTGGCTGCCAACCCGGAGAACGCCTACCGCCTCCTCCGTGAGCAGGGCCAGCTCGCCCTGGTGTTCCCCGAGGGCACCAAGGCCACGGCGAAGACCTACGACGAGCGCTACCGACTGCGCCGCTTCGGCCGGGGCGGTTTCGTGGAGATCGCCATGCGCGCCGGCGTGCCGGTCGTGCCCATCGCCGTGGTCGGCGCCGAGGAGGCGATGCCCACGCTCGTGCGCCTGCCCACCCTCGCCCGGGCCTTCGGCCTGCCCTACTTCCCCGTCACCGTCAACATGCTCGTGTTCGGTCCGGTGCTCGGCGCGGTGGCCTACCTCCCGGCCAAGTTCCGCATCCGGGTGCTCGAACCGATCACCTTCGACGTGGAGCCCGACCAGCCCCGCTACTCGCGCAGCCAGCTGCTCGAACAGTCCGAGTTGGTGCGCGGCCGCATCCAGGAGGCGCTGCACGACATGCTCCGCCAGCGCCGCTCGATCTGGTTCGGCTGATGGGCAAGCGCGTGCTCGTCACCGGTCTCGGCACCTTCTGGGGCGGGCGCGTCGCCCAACGCCTCGAGCGCGACCCCGACATCGAGGTCATCGTCGGCCTCGACCGCCTCGAGCCGACCATCGCGCTCGACCGTACCGAGTACGTCCGCAGCGACGAGAACTACTCGATCCTCAACCGCATCGTGCAGGCCACCCAGGTCGACACGATCGTGCACACCTTCCTCGTCAGCGACTCGACCCAGATGAAGTCGCGCACGATGCACGAGATCAACGTGATCGGCACCATGAACCTGTTCGCCGCCGCCTCCGCGCCCGACTCGACGGTACGCAACGTCGTGGTGAAGTCGTCGACGCAGGTGTACGGCACCAGTGCCAGGGACCCCAACCGGTTCCGCGAGAGCGACCAGCGCTCGTCGCCCCCCCGGCGCCCGGTCGAGCGCAGCCTGGTCGAGGTCGAGGGCTACGTGCGCGACTTCGCCGAGGACAACCCCCACGTCACCGTCTCGCTGCTCCGCTTCTCCAACGTGCTCGGCCCCGACATCGAGACGCCGCTGTCCAAGGCGCTCTCGCTTCCCATCGTGCCGAGCCTGTGGGGCTTCGACCCGCGCCTCCAGTTCGTGCACCACGACGACGTGGTCCGCTCGATCCTGTTCGCCCTCGACCGCCAGCTGGCCGGGGTCTACAACGTGGCCGGCGACGGCATGCTCCCGTGGAGCGAGGTGGCCGCCATCTGCGGGAAGCGGACGATCCCCATGCCGCCCGTCGGGGCCGGCCTCGCCGCCGCCCCGCTGCGCCGCCTCGGCGTCGACCTGGCGCCCGAGCTGCTCAGTCTCCTCCGCTACGGCCGCGGCGTCGACAACCGTCGCCTCCAGGAGGCCGGGTTCCGCTACGACTACACCTCCGCCGGTGCCGTCGAGGCGTTCATCGAGGCGACCCGGCTCCGCAACGTCGTCGGGAGCGGCACCGCCTACACCTACGAGCGCGACGTCGAGCAGTTCTTCCGCCACTCCCCCGCCGTCGTCCGCAACCCTCCC
>JBBJOU010000039.1:0-10937 GCA_037724305.1 Acidimicrobiales bacterium | reverse complement strand
GCGCGTCCGCCAGGTCTTCGAACTGACCGGGCTGACCACCGTCCTGCCCCTCCACGCCGATGCCGAGGCGGCGGTGGCGGCGGCGACCAGCAGGCCCAAAGCGGGGAACGGTGCCGGCTGAGCCTGCGAGGTCGGCCGGCGAGTGCAGCCCGGCTGACGACGTCGAGCTGTCGTTCCCGCCGCGCGCCGAGCACCTGGGCCGGGTCCGCCAGGCCGTCACGGAGGTGGTGGCCGGCGGCGACGTCTCCGACGCCCGGCTCGACGACATCCGCCTGGCCGTGTCCGAGGCGTGCGCCAACGCCGTCGAGGCCACCACCCGCCTCGGAGCCCATGACGAGGTGGTCGAGGTGCGGTGCGCCCGGCTCGACGACCGCCTCGTGGTGGAGGTGCGCGACCGGGCCGGCGGGTTCGACCCTGATGCGCTGGTGCCCCACCCCCCGGTGCAGAGCCCGGAGCGCCTCCACCACGAACGGGGACTCGGCATCCCGCTGATGCGGAGTCTCGCCGACGAGGTGACCTTCGAGACCGACGACGACGGCACCACCGTCCGCCTCACCTGGGTGTTGTGATCGTCGTGGTCGATGACCGGTAGGATGATCCCGTGCCCAGACAGATGACCGCAACAGAGCTCAAGTCCGGGATCCTCGCCGTGCTCGACGACGTTGCGGCCGGCGACGAGATCGAGATCACCAAGCACGGCCGCACGGTGGCCCGCCTCGTCCCCGCGTCCGGACCGCGAGCCCTGAGGGGCCGCTTCACCGGGACGGCCATGACCGCCGCCGCCGACGAGGAGCTGTTCACGACCGGCGCGTCGTGGGACCTCCCGTGACCGTCGTCGTGCTCGATACCCACGTGCTGCACTGGTGGTCGGCCGAACCCGACCGTCTGAGCGTCGCCGCATCATCGGCGGTCGCGAGCGCGGAGGAGTTGGCCGTCGCATCGATCACCTGGTTCGAGCTGGCGTGGCTGGCCGAGCACGAGCGCCTGAACGTCGCCGTACCCACGAGGACGTGGCTCCAGGGTCTCTCCGAGCATGTCCGCACGATGCCGGCGACTCCGGCCATCGCCAGCACGGCCGTCGCCCTGCCGGCGTCGTTCCCCGGGGACCCGGCCGACCGCCTGATCTATGCGACCGCGGTCGAGCACGGTTGGTCGCTGGTGACCAAGGACCGACGACTGCGCGACCACCGCCATCCGCGGCCGGTGGCCGTGTGGTGACGGCTCGGCTGCAGGTCGTGCGGGCGGGGGCCGGGCGTTGTCACGGCACTCAGCCGCCGAGGCGGTCGAGGAGGTCCTCGACCAGGTTGCGGGTGCCGCGGGGGAGGTCCTCGTCGTCGAGGACGCCGTCGACGAAGTCGTCGCCGTCGGCACCGCTGTCGACGGCGGCCCGCTCGACGGTGAGCTCGTAGCTGCCCTCGGTCTCGGCGAAGCCGCCGCCCACCACCAGCGTGCCCTCGACGGCGACCGGGGCCAGCAGCACCAGTTCCTCGTCCTCGCCCTCGAACTCGAGGTCCACGAAGTAGATCCCGGTGACCGCGTCGTCGTCGGCGACGTCGATGGCGCCGAGGTCGAGCTCCTCGAAGAGCTCGCCGGCTTCCACGCTGTGGTCGGCGCCGAAGGCGTCCTCGAGGTCGGTGCCGTCGAAGGCATCCTCGAGGGCGTCGAGCGATTCCTCGTCGACGACGAACGCCACCCTCGGGTCGAAGTCGTCGTCGTCGGGCCGAAGCTCGACGGTGACCACGGAGCCCGCCGGGATGCGCAGCGGGTGGGCGCCGCCGACGTCACCGTCGACCTCGCCGGTCAGCTCGCCGAAGCCCGACCCTCCGTCGTCGCCATCGAGGACCAGGAAGGTCCCCGCGCCGAGCAGCGCCACCAGCCCGAGACCGCCGGCGACGTAGACCCAGCGGGGAGGGCCGCGGCGGGGCACCACCACGAAGCCACCGGGGGCGGCGGACCACGGCGGGCCGCCCTGCCCGGCACCCAGCGGTACGACGGGGCCCCGCCCGGCGTCGGTGCCGACCACGCCGCCGTCGGCGACCTGGTCGCTGAAGGCGGCACCGTCCCACCAGCGGACCTGGTGACGGCCGCTCGGGTCGGGAAACCACCCGGGCCGGCCGGGAGGGGGCTGGGACACGGCGGTCAGGTGTACTTTCCGAGCTCGCGCCGGGCGACGGTGACCCGGTGGACCTCGTCGGGACCGTCGGCGAGGCGCAGGCAGCGGATGCCGGCGTACATGCGGGCGAGCGGCGTGTCCTGGCTGACGCCGGCGCCGCCGAAGCCCTGGATGGCGTGGTCGATGACGCGCAGCGCCACGGCGGGCACCGCCACCTTGATGCCGGCGATCTCGGTGCGAGCCGCCCGGTTGCCGTGGGTGTCCATGCGCCACGCGGTGTAGAGCGTGTAGAGGCGGGCCTGGTCGAGCTCGATGCGGGCGTCGGCGATCCACTGGCGGATCACGCCCTGCTCGGCCAGGGGTTTGCCGAAGGCGACCCGCTGCGTGACCCGCCGGCACAGCAGCTCGAGGGCCCGCTCGGCCGCGCCGATGGTGCGCATGCAGTGGTGGATGCGCCCCGGCCCCAAACGGGCCTGGGCGATGGCGAAGCCGCCGTGCTCGTTCCCCAGCAGGTTCCCAACGGGGACCCGCACATCGTTGAACCGCAGCTCGGCGTGCCCCTCGGGGTCCACGTACCCGAAGACCGTCAGGTTGCGAACGACGGTGAGCCCCGGGGTGTCGAGCGGGACCAGCACCATGGACTGCGCCCGGTGCGGTGGGCCATCGGGGTCGGTCTTGCCCATCACGATGGCGACGCGGGCATGGGGATGGAACGCCCCGCTCGTCCACCACTTGCGGCCGTTGATCACGTAGTGGCTGCCGTCCCGCTCGATCCGGGTGGCGATGTTGGTGGCGTCGGAGCTGGCGACATCGGGCTCGGTCATGGCGAACACCGAGCGGATCTCGCCCGCCAGGAGCGGCCGGAGCCAGCGCTCCCGTTGCTCGTCGGTGCCGAAGGTGGTGATGATCTCCATGTTCCCGGTGTCGGGCGCCGAGCAGTTGCACGCTTCCGGCGCGAGGGTCGAGCGGCCCATGATCTCGGCCAACGGGGCGTAGTCGAGGTTGGACAGCCCGTCGGTCCACTCGGTCACCTGCGGCAGGAACAGGTTCCACAGCCCGCGACGACGGGCCTCGGCCTTCAGGTCCTCCATCACCGCCGGGTGGTGGTGGGGGTCGCCGCTCCCGGCGCGCTGGGCCTCGTCGGTCGCCTCGGCCGGGTAGACGTGGGTGTCCATGAAGGCGAGCAGCTCGTCGCGCAGCGCGCGACACCGGGGCGACAGCTCGAAGTCCACCGTCAGCCGACCAGGGCGGCCAGCTCGTCGTTGGCGATGATGGCGGCGGCGAAGCTGGCGGCGTCGCTGGCGCCGCCGATGTCCACGAAGGTCACGCCCCCCTCGAAGAACCCCTCCGAGCCCAGGAAGCCGGTGACCACCAGCTGGACGGCGGTGTCGGCGGGGGCGAAGATCACCAGGAGCTCCTCGTCCCCGCTCACGCCCGGGTCCTCCTCGAAGAGCACCACCGGGAGCGGCGTGATCGAGAGACCGGCGGGGTCGAAACCGGGGGCGTCATCGGCCAGGAGGCCGGTGGTGGGCGCCCCGTCGAGGCTGAACTCGAAGTTGCTGACGGCGGCGGTGACGCCCGACGACGCGGTGGCGCTGTCGGGGTCGGCGAAGAAGGCGCTCGAGAGCTCGGAGGCGATCGTCTCGAACCCGTCGAACTGGGTCTGGTCGCCGAGGATGGCGATGGAGGCGTCGAGCTCCGCGTCGGGGGCGACGCGGATCACCGCGGCGGTGCCGGCGGCGATGCTGAGGTCGCGCAGGTCGATCGGCAGGCCGGCCGCCGAGATCTCGCCCGAGAACGTCTCGGCGCCGAGCCCGCCGGGGACGGCGGGGGCGGCGGGGGCGGTCGTGTCGGGAGGGTCGATCTCGGGGCTGGCGGCGGTGACGTCGGTGGAGTCGGTCGTGTCGGCGTCCTCGTCCTCCTCCTCGGCGTCCTCGTCGCGCTCGCGCTCGGCGGCGACATCGTCGTCGCCGTCGTCGCCGTCGTCGCCGGCGAACAGCAGGACGCCGGCGATCAGGGCTGCGACCACGAGCACGGCGGCCACGATGAGGGGCACCTTGTTGGAGGAACCGCCCGGCGCAGGCCCACCGGGCGGCGGACCGTAGGACCCGGGCGGCGGCCCGAGGGGCGCACCGCTGATGGTGCCGGGGGGCGGGGGCGGGGCGCCGTACGCCGCCGGTGCCGGTGGCGCCCCGAAGGCCACCGTGGGGTCGGGCCCGGGGGCCGGAGGCGGTCCACCGAAACCGCCGGGGGGTGGGGGTGGCGGGTCGTAGCCGCCGGCGGCCGGCGGGGCACCGAAGGCAGCCGTCGGCTGGGCGCCGGTGTAGCCCGGCGGAGGTTCGGGCGCGCTGGCCGCAGCCGGACCGGTGAGCGGGTCGACGGCGTTGGCGCCCCCGCTGGCCACCTGGTCGGTCCAACTGGTGCCGTCCCACCACCGGTGCTCGTGGCGAGCCGCCGGATCGGGGAACCAGCCGGCCACGCCGGGGGTGGGGGTGCTCACGGTGACGTCCTCCTGGACTCAGCTGGTGCGACGCGGTTCCCAACGGCGGTGCCACCGTCGTCGGTTCCCGCGTCATCATGACCGGTGGCCGAGCTCACCGCTGGAGGGTCACGAAGATCCCCGCGCACGTGCGCACCAGTTCCCGCGCCGCGTCGGCCACCTCGCGGCTGGACAGGGGGTTCTCCGCCCGGCGCTGCCAGCGGGCCAGCTCCACGTCGAGGGCGGCTCGTCGCTCGTCGGCCGACGCGGTCTCGGGCACCCCGAGGCGGGCGGCGATGGACGCGCCGGCCCCGCCGAGCAGGCGCTCCATCACCACCGCTTCCGCCGGTCGGACGTCGACGGCCCCGGACCGCAGGGCGTTGAGCAGGCGGATCTCGGTGAACTCATGGGCTCCGGCGGTGATGCGCTCGAGCTCGCTCTCGAGGCCGGCGCCGGCCGGCGCCGGGGCGCGACGGAGGACGGCCTCCATGGCGAGCAGGGCGGAGCGGGCCTTGAGGGTGTCGCGCCGGGCGGCGAACTGCGACACCAGCACCGCTCGGAGCTGGTCGAGCCCCGAGCGGGCGACGAGGGCGTCGGCGAGCTCGCTGGAGGTGCGGGCCTCACCGTCGCGCAGGAGGGCGACGCCGACCCGGATGCCGTAGAGCCCGTAGCGGTCGAGCAGGTCGCGGCGCTCGATGGGCGTGAGGCCGGTGGCGGTGGTCGGGGTACCGGCGAAGCGATCGGCCGACAGCAGCAGGGCGTCGACCTCGGCCCCGGGTGCACGCCGCAGCGCCTCGAAGCGCTTGTACTCGTCCTCGCGCAGGCCCTGCCCGGACTGGGCGAGCAGGCCCGCTACCGGCACCACCGTCTGGCACAGCCGTCGCACCTTGTCGTCGCCGCGATAGCGCTCGGCGATCCGCGCCGCCGAGGCCATGGCGTCGAGGCGCCCGACGCCGATCTCGTCGGCGCGCGACAGCACGGCGATGGCGTTCACCGGGCTGGGCTGGGAGAACTCCTGGTCGTGGAAGGTCTCGAGGAAGTCGATGTCCGACGCGTGGAGGTGGCGCATGAGGTAGAGCACGGCGTCGGCCGGGGTGACCTGTTCGTCCGACGACGACAAGAAGGCATGGGTGCGGGCCGACACGCTCGTCGAGAGCGAGGCGATGCCGGGCGTGTCGATGAGGGTCATGGTGCGCAGCGACGACGACGGCCACTCGACCACGAGGCGTTCGACGCTGTCGGCGTCGCAGGCCCCCAGGTGCACGTCGACGGCCCCCCCGTCCCGGGTGAAGGGGACCGTGCGGGCATCGCCTTGGTGGGGGTGCAGCGTGACGCGGTAGGTCAGGCCGTCGCAGTACCAGGTGACGATCTTGGTGCACTCGCCGGCGTTGGTGGGGGCCAGCTCCTCGCCCACGAGCGCGTTGAGAAGGGTGGACTTCCCCGCCTTGACCTTGCCGGCGATGGCCACCCGCAGCGGCTCGTCGAGGCGACGGACGATGGCGCCCACCTCGTCGGCCTGCGCCGAGCCGGCATAGGCGCGCTGGGCGGCGGTGAGGAGGCCCCGCACCTGCCCGAGCAGCGTGGTGGGCGGGTTCACGCGCCGGCGACGGTCAGGGCGGCGTCGAAGTCGGCGGTGACCACCCGGCGCAGCTTGGCCAACCGGGCGAGCTCGGCGTCGAGGTCGGCGAGGCGCTCCGTGCGCTCGGCGGCGCCGCGCTTGCCGTCCTCGGCGGCCCGGGCGTAGGCGGCTTCGAGCGACTGGGTGAACTCCCGGGCCCGGAGCTGGTAGCGGTCGCGCAGCTGGCGCCGGATGCGCTCCAGGCGGTCGACGTTGTCCTTGCGGGCGGCGAGGGCGAGCTCGCCGATGTAGCGCTGGCCGTCGACCTTGGTGGTGTGGCGGCGCTGGTTGAGGCTCTGCTTGCGCAGCTCCTTCACGGTCCGCACGGTGAGCAGGCCGCCGAGGGCGAGGCTGACCGGGTTGATGAAGGCCATGCCG
This sequence comes from Acidimicrobiales bacterium, assembly GCA_037724305.1. GTDB lineage: Bacteria > Actinomycetota > Acidimicrobiia > Acidimicrobiales > JACDCH01 > JBBJOU01. The sequence goes on along the minus strand of JBBJOU010000039.1, from coordinate 4,349 downwards.
ACGAGGCGCCCGAGGACGCCCACCATCATCAGGCCGCCGTAGGAGCCCCGCATGGCGGCGAGCCCCTTGCCCAGCTTGTCGTCGGGTGTGGGAGCGCCGTCGCGCATCTCGCCCACGCGCTGCACCGCCCCGCCGATCGAGCCGACGTCGACGGTGGCCATCGGCGGCCGGCTCCCCACCCCGGCGAGATCGAGGCCGGCGCCGGAGGCACCGCCGTCCTCGGCGAAGTGGGCGGCCACCCGGCCGGCCAGGTCCTCGACCCGGGCGCGCACCATGGCGTCGTTGGCGGCGAGGTGCTCGGCCGCCCGCCGGTACAGCCAGTGCTCGTACTCCTCGCGGGCATCGGCCGGGTCGATGGCATCGACGGCGGCGTCGGACTCCGGGTAGAAGGCCCGGAAGCGGGTGTCGAGGTCGTGGACGGCGTCGCGGTTGAGATCGGAGACCCCGTCGGCCAGGGTGATCTCCCAGCGGGACGAGCCGGCCAGCAACGCCTTGGCCCGGTCCCGGGCTGCCGACAGCTCGGCGGTGCGCCGGGCCTGGAGCTCCGGGTCGGCGAGGGCGTCGCGCTCGTCGCCGTACTGGGCGTCGAGCTCGCCGACCACCCGTTCGACGACCGTGCGCACCCCACTGAGCACGAGGCGCTCGCCGTCGCCCACGACGGTGTCGCGCAAGAGGGCCTCGAGCACGGTGAACCCGGACTCGGCGTTGAGCTGGCCGTCGCCCACCTCGACGGCGAGGCGGCGCAGCTCCGACGACAGGGCGAGGACCGGGAAGGGCGGGTAGAGGGCGCCCGGACCGGCGGCGGCCGCCCGGGTCGCCAGGTGGGCCTGGTTCAGCTCGGCGATGGTGCGCCACTCGGGGTAGAAGTCGACCTTGGTCAACGCCCCGATCACGTTGGGGCACAGGCGCCGGGCCGCGTCCAGGAAGTCGAGCTCGGGCCCGCTGTACTCCTGGCTGGCATCGGAGACGAACAGCACGGCGTCGGCCATGGGCAGGGCACCGACGGTGACCGCAGAGTGGGCACTGCCGAGACCGCCCACGCCCGGAGTGTCGACCAGGACGAGGCCGCCCTGCAGCAGCGGCGAGGGCACGCCGATCTCGACCGAGCGGACCCGGGCCGGCGGGGGGCTGTCATCTGCCTCGGGCGCGGCGGTCGCCTGGCGGCCGAGGTCGGTGACGTAGGCGTTGACCCGGTCGAGGGGCACCTCGACGCGGATGGCATCAGCGGTGGCGGCTCCGGCGGGGTCCGGCGACGCGGTGTCGGGGTCGAGGAAGACGGCCGCGAACCACGTCTCGGACCAGCGGATGACGGTGGGCACGGCGGTGGCGATGTCGTCGTCGACGGGGCACACCGCCGCACCCAGCAGGGCGTTCACCAGTGAGCTCTTGCCCTGTTTGAACTCGCCGATGACGAGCACGGTGAAGGCGGGGTCGAGCAGGCGCTCGCGGACGGCCCGGAGCTCGGCGGCGAGGTCCGGGCGGCCCAGCGCGCCAGCGACACGGGCGGTGGTGTCGGCCCCGTGCAGGGCCCGCCCGCGGGGGCTCTCCGCCCCTGTCGCCACCGTCGGCTCTGCCACGGTCGGCGACGCTACCCGGAGCACCCTCGGGTCACGGCCAGGCCGGCCGATGGCGAACAACCTGGGCTTCCACCTTGACGTGGGCCAGGGCCGACCCCTACTGCTGGTGAGGTGGCGAAACCCCTCGTGATCGTCGAGAGCCCGGCCAAGGCCCGGACCATTGCCGGGTTCCTGGGCGATGAGTTCACGGTCCTGGCCTCCATGGGCCACGTCCGGGACCTGCCCTCCAAGGGCCTCGCCGTCGACGTCGACAACGACTTCAAGGTCGACTACGAGGTGCTGGTCTCGAAGAAGGACGTCATCCGGGAGCTGAAGGCGGCGCTCAAGGGTGCCGACGAGCTCTACCTGGCGACGGACGAGGACCGTGAGGGCGAGGCCATCAGCTGGCACCTGCTCGAGGTCCTCCAGCCCCGGGTGCCGGTGAAGCGCATGGTCTTCCACGAGATCACGCGCGCCGCCATCGAGCGCGCTGTCGCCGACTCACGTGACATCGACTACGGCCTGGTCGACGCCCAGGAGAGCCGTCGCATCGTCGACCGCCTGTTCGGCTACCCGGTCTCGGAGGTGTGCTGGCGCAAGATCCGCCCGGGGCTGTCGGCCGGTCGCGTCCAGTCGCCGGCCGTGCGCCTGGTGGTCGAGCGGGAGCGGGAACGGATGGCGTTCCGGTCGGCCTCCTACTGGGACCTCGACGCCGAGTTCCCTACGTCTCCCACGTTCACCGCCGCCCTCCACGGCATCGGCGGGCAACGGGTCGCCGGCAGCCGCGACTTCGACAGCGTGGGCCAGATCAAGGGGAACCACGACGTCGTGGTGCTCGGCGAGGTCGCCGCCCGGAGCCTTGCCACCCGGCTCGACGACAGCGACTTCTCCGTCACCTCGGTCGAGACCAAGCCCTACACGTCGAAGCCCAAGGCGCCGTTCACCACCTCGACGCTGCAACAGGTCGCTGGTTCCCGCCTGCGCATGAGCTCGGGCCAGGTGATGCGTGTCGCCCAGGGCCTCTACGAGCGGGGCTACATCACCTACATGCGCACCGACTCGACCACGTTGTCGGCCACCGCGCTGGCGGCCGCCCGGAGCCAGATCGCCGAGCGCTTCGGTGCCGACCACCTGCCCGACGCCCCCCGCAGCTACGCCAAGAAGGCCAAGGGTGCCCAGGAGGCCCACGAGGCCATCCGCCCCGCCGGGGAGTCGTTCCGGGCGCCCGACACCCTCCGGGCCGAGCTGCGCGCCGACGACCTCCGGGTCTACGAGCTCGTCTGGCAGCGCACGCTGGCCAGCCAGATGGCCGATGCCCGGGGCTCGACGCTGTCGGCCCGCATCGCGGCGGTGGCGGCGGCGTCACCGGAGCCGGTGGGCGGCCTCGCCGGCGGCACCATCCCGACGGTGTGGACCGCGTCGGGCCGCACCATCACCTTCCGCGGCTGGCTCGCCGTCTACGGCTACGGGGGCGACGACAGCGACGAGGCCGGCGACGCCACCACCGCCAAGCTCCCCGAGTTGGTGGAGGGCGCGACGCTGCCCCGCCCCGCCGTCGAGGCCGCCGGTCACACCACCCAGCCCCCGGCCCGCTACACCGAGGCCACCCTCGTCAAGGCGCTGGAGGAGAAGGGCATCGGTCGCCCGTCGACCTACGCGTCGATCATGGCGACCATCCAGGACCGTGGCTACGTGTGGCGCAAGGGCCAGGCCCTGGTCCCCACCACCGACGCCTTCGCCGTGGTGAAGCTGCTCGAAGGGCACTTCAGCGACTTCGTCGACGACGACTTCACCGCCCGCATGGAAGGCGACCTCGACGGCATCGCCAGCCGCGACCAGGAGCGGGTGCCGTTCCTGCGCCGCTTCTGGTTCGGTGACGGCGGACGCTCCCCCGGCCTCGCCCACCTGCGGGAGCAGGCGCTCGAGGACGCCGACCCCGCCGCCGTCAACACCGTCGCCCTCATCGACGTCGAGGGCACCACCGTCGAGGTGCGCAACGGCAAGTACGGGCCGTTCGTGCGTCGGGGCGAGGACACCGCCTCGCTGCCCGACGACCTGGCCATGGACGAGCTCACCGTCGAGCGGATCATCGAGCTCCTGAACGCCCCCAAGGGCGACGAACCGATCGGCCAGGACCCGGTCAGCGGGCTCCCGGTCTACGCCAAGAACGGGCGCTACGGGCCCTACGTGCAGCTCGGTGACGTCGACACGTTGCCCGAGAAGCAGAAGCCCCGCATGTCTTCGCTGTTCGCCGACATGGACCTCGCCACCATCACCGTCACTCAGGCGCTCGAGGTGCTGTCGCTGCCCCGGGTCCTCGGCGAGCACCCCGAGGGCGGCGAGGTGGTGGCCAAGAACGGACGCTACGGGCCCTACGTCGAGTGGCGCGAGGAGACCCGCAGCCTCGAATCCGAACGCCAGCTGCTCATCATCGGCCTCGACGAAGCCCTGGCCGCGCTCGCCCAGCCCAAGACCTACGGCGCCAAGCGCTCGGCGGCGGCCACCGCGCCGTTGCGCGAGCTCGGCGCGGAGGACCCGGTGTCGGGCAAGCCCATGGTGATCAAGGACGGCCGCTTCGGCCCCTACGTGACCGACGGCGAGACCAACGCCAGCCTCCGCAAGGGCGACACCGTCGAAGCATTGACCGTCGAGCGCGCCTCGGAGCTCCTCGAGATCCGCCGCGCCAACCCGTCCACGAAGAAGCCCAAGAAGAAGGCGCCCGCCAAGAAGAAGGCCCCGGCCAAGAAGAAGGCGGCGCCCAGAAAGAGGGCGTAGGGGCCGACCGCGTTCCGC
>JBBJOU010000038.1:0-11011 GCA_037724305.1 Acidimicrobiales bacterium | reverse complement strand
CGCCGCCGGGGGTTGGTGCGTCCGGGACTTCGGGGGCGGCCTCGTCGGCGACCTCCTGGTCCGAGAAGCCACCGCTGGCGATGACGCGGTCGGCGAAGTCGTCCTCGACCCGGTCGTCGTGGGTGAGCTGCCAGCTGCGGTAGGCGAGGGCGAGCAGGAGCGCGCTCACGCCGAAGGTGATGACGATGGCGGTGAGCGCGAGCGCTTGGGGCAACGGGTCGCTGAACTCGGCCGCCTCGCCCGAACCGATGAGTGGGGGGGTGCCCCGGCGGCCGGAGACCAGCAGGAGCACGCCGGCGCCGTGGGTCAGGAGGCTGAGGCCGATGATGATCCTGCTCAGCTTGCGCTGGAGCACGAGGTAGGTCCCGATCCCGAACAGGGCGGCGGCGGCGGCGGCCAGCAGGATGCTCAGTGACATCGCTTCGCCCGCCAGCTCACGGCGACGCCTCGCCGTCGGCGGTCGCGTCGACAACGTCGTCGCCGAAGGCCTCGAAGACCATGAAGACGAGCCCGAGCACCAGCAGGTACACGCCGGCGTCGAAGGGAAGGGCCGAGGTCGCCTTCAACGTGCCGAGGCCGAGGGGCAGGGCGACGGTGGCGCTGCTCACCTCGATGACGTCGTGACCGAAGGCGAGGGGCACGGTGGCGGTGATCGCGGCGATAAGCAGGCCCCCACCGAGGATGGTCCAGGGCTGGAACGGTGTGAGGCCCCGCACCTCGTCGATGCCGCCGAACACGTAGCGCAACGCCACCGCGGCCCCGGCCACGAGGCCACCGACGAAGCCGCCGCCCGGTTGGTTGTGGCCGGCGAAGAGCAGGTACAGCGACCCGATGATCGCCGCCAGGAAGATGAAGCGGATCGAGAGCTCGAGGACCGGGCTCCGGGTCACGGCGCCGCCCCTCCGCCCAGGGCGGCCGGCGGGCTCTCGACCGGCTCGAACGCGGACGGGGCGGCGGGCCGTCGCGGTCGCCGCCCGGCGCGGGCGAGGGCGACGGCGCCGATGGCCGCCACCGCCAGCACCGTGATCTCACCGAGGGTGTCGAAGCCACGGAAGTCGACCAGGATCACGTTGACCACGTTGCGACCCTCGGCCTCGGGCAGCGATCGCGCCACCATCTCGTCAGACACGGGGTCGGCGGTGCGGTTGCCGCCGGCGACGATGGCGAACACGAAGACGGCGGCGCCGACGGTGGCGCTGATGGCGAGGCGGGCGGCGCGGCCCAAGCGACTGCCCCGGCGCTCGAAGCGGTGCGGGAGACGGCGCAGCACGAGCACGAACAGCACGGTCGAGAGCGTCTCGATGGCGACCTGGGTGAGGGCGAGGTCGGGGGCGCCCTGCACCACGAACAGCCCCGCCATGGCGTAGCCGGAGACGCCGAGGAAGATGGCAGCGGAGAACCGATGGCGCACCACGGCGGCGGCGAGCGCGGCGCCGACGAGGAGGACGGCGAGCGGCACCTGGACCGCGCTGTCGACGGCCTGCGGCCACCCGGGCCAGGCGTCGCCGCCGAGCAGGGCGACGCCGGGGGCGACGGCGGCGGTGAGCAGGATCACGCCGACGTAGACGGGCAGCGTGCCGATCTGGACCACGCCGGTGACGCGGTCGGCGAGGGCGTTGAGGCCCCGGAGCCCGGCCAGGTAGACGCTGGCACCGCTGGGGACGCGTTCGCCGATCGCCAACAATCCCTCGATGCGTCTCGCCCCCGCGAACAGCAGGGCGCCACCGGCGAGGGCGACAGCGGACAGGGCGAGGGCCTCGTTGAAGCCGTGCCAGAGGGCGAGCTCGACCGGCTCGACGCCCGGATCGAGCGACGACGCCGCCGCTCCGAGCACCCCATCAGCGAGGCCGGGGACGAGGCCGAGTACGGCGCTGAGCACGGCGAGCACGGCGGCGGGCGCCACCAGGGCGGCGCCGGGACCCGCAGAGCGACCTGCGCCGTCGTCGGCGACGGACCCGTCGACGGCCGCCCGGCGGCGCGGGGCCACGAACGCGCCCCAGAGGAAGCGGGCGCTGTAGCCGGCCGTGATGGCGGAAGCGGCGACGACGGTGACGAGCACGAGCGTCGCCCCGGCGAAGGCGCCGTCGCCGAGCGCCTCGATCGCCGCCTCCTTGGCCACGAAGCCGAAGGCCAGGGGGACGCCGGCCATGGAGGCGGCGGCGATCACCGCCACCACGGTGGTCGGCCCCCAGCCGCGACCGAGCACCGGGATGGTTCGCAGGTCCCGGCCACCGGTGCTCTGGTCGATGGCGCCCACGACCATGAACAGCGACGCCTTGAAGGCAGCGTGGGCCAGCAGCAGCGCGCAGCCGGCGGCCGTCGTCGTCGGCGTGCCGGCACCCAGGAGGACCACGAGGAAGCCAAGTTGGCTGACGGTGCCGTGGGCGAGGAGGAGCTTGAGGTCGTGCTGGCGCAACGCCCGCAGGCCGCCGGCGACCATGGTCACGAGCCCGGCGCCGAGCACCAGCGGGCGCCATCCCGGGGTGGCGGCCGCGACGACGGGTGCGAAGCGGGCGAGCAGGTAGATCCCGGCCTTCACCATCGTTGCCGAGTGCAGGTAGGCGCTCACCGGGGTGGGCGCCACCATCGCCCCCGGGAGCCACGAGTGGAACGGGTACTGCGCCGACTTGGTGAGCGCCCCGACGACGACGAGCAGCAGGCCGGCGGTCACGGCCGTCCCCGAGGGCGGGTCGGCGAGGATGGCGCTCAGGCGGAACGTGCCGGCGGCGCCGCCGATCAGGGCGAAGCCGCCGAGCATCGCCAGCCCACCGGCGCCGGTGACGAGGAGAGCCTGGAGGGCGGCGGCCCGCGAGTTCGCTCGTTCGTGGTCGTTGCCGATCAGCAGGTACGACGTCACCGACGTCAGCTCCCAGAACCCGTACAGCAGCAGCAGGTTGTCGGTGAGGACGAGGCCGAGCATGGCGCCGGCGAACAGGACCAGCAGCCCGGCGAGGCGGCCGATGTTCGGGGTGGCGGAGCCGAAGTAGCGGTGCGCGTAGACGAACACGAGCACGCCGATGCCGGTCACCAGTAGGGCCATGAGGGCGCCGAACCCGTCCAGGCGCAGCGACAGGGTCAGGTCGAGCGACGGCACCCAGGCCGCCTCCTCGACGACCGGCCGGCCGTCGAGCACGCCGCCGAGATGGGCGACGACCCAGACGAGGGCGACGGCGGGAGCGACGGCGCCGACGAGCAGGGCCCGCTGACCCAGGCGCCGGCCGGCGGCGAGGGCGGCGAGGCCGACCACGCCGTGGAGGGCCAGCAGCGCGATCACGGGAGGCCACCCTACCGGGCGACCCCCGGGCCTATCGGGGCCGCAGGGCCTTCAGGACCTGGCGGGCGATGGTGGTGTTCATGCGGTAGACGGCCCGGCTGGCGGCGTCCTCGGCGAGCTTCACGACGCTGCCGCCGGTGAGCTCCTCGACCGAGTCGAGGCCGTCGACGAGGGCTTGGCGGGTGGCGTCGGTGGCCTTGTAGCCGGCGCCGGTCATGGCCCGGAACAGCTCCGACTGAGCGAGGGGCTCGGGGGCGGAGGAGGCGATGATGCGCAGCGCCTCCTTGGTGAGATCGGCCCCCTGCTCCACCGCCTCGACGGCGGTGAGGGTGCCGACCGCCTCGCCCTCGAGCGACGCCAGCCAGCGTCGAACCTTGGTGACCAGCTCTCCGTGGGTCTCGCCCTCGAACGACAACGTCGCCATGACGACGAGGGTAGGCGCGGCGGGCGCCTACTCCTGGGCGAGGGTGAAGGTCGACTCGATGAGGGTGATGATGGCGGGGTCGTCGGCGGCGGTGAGCTGGAGGCCCAACTCGATGCTGCGCCCGTCGGCGCTGGTGGCGGCGTACTGGATGAAGGTCGTCCCGATGCCGCCGCAGTTCTCGAAGACCTGGCGGCGGCCGGTGAAGACCGGGTCCGCGTAGTCGGTGCGCTCGCCGGGTGTGCAGGCGGCGGCGACCCCTGACTGCTCCGACAGCTGACTGATGAACGCGTCGAGGTCGGGGGTGCTGGGCAGCAGGCTGTAGGTCACGCCGGGCACATCGAAAGTCGAACGCAGGGCGGCGAGGTCGGTCGACGCCTGGATGTTGGGGTCCCCGTTGGCGCCGGGCCGACCGTCGACGTCGGTCCAGTCCGCCGGCACCTGCACCGTCACCACGCCGGAGTCGTCGACGACGGTCTGCACGTCGGGGTCCCCGGGCACGGCGGTCGTCGTCGTCTCGGCCCCGGTGGTGGTGGTCTCGTCGCCCTCAGCCTCGGTGGTGGTGGTCTCGTCGCCCTCAGCCTCGGTGGTGGTGGTCTCATCGTCGTCTTCGTCGTCGCGGTCGACGATCTCGCGATCGCTCGCCACCTCGTCGTCGTCTCCCCCCAGGAGCAGGAAGCCACCGACGCCCAGGATCAGGAGCACCACCACGACGATGGCGATGATCTTGCCCGTGTTGGCACCACCGGGCGGCGGGCCGGCCGGCGGCGGCGCGCCGAGCGGGGGCCCGGCCGGCGCCCCCGACGGCGGCGGGGTGACGACGGGCTGGACGCCCTGCCAGCTGGCGCTGCCCGGGGCGCCCTGGGGCGCCATGGTGGGAGGGACCGGCTCCGGTCCGCCCGGGGGCGGCGGGGGCGGCGGCGGGGGCGGGTGGTCGGTCACGGTCGCGCAACGTACCCGACCGCCGGCGCGGTTCCCCGGAATCCGCTCGGGGGCTCGGGCCGGGCGCCGCGACGTCACCGGCGGGTTCACTGGGAGCCGCCCGGCTCTGCCACCATCGTCGCCCCCCTCATGGTTGCTCCCCCCCGACGATCGGTCCGCCTCCGCCGGTGGCAGAAGCGGGCCCTCGACGCCCTCGCGACGAGCTCCGGGCCCGACTTCCTCGCCGTCGCCACGCCCGGCGCGGGCAAGACCACCTTCGCCCTCACCGCCGCGACGCGCGCCCTGGCCGAGGGTGTCGGGCGCTCGCTGGTGGTGGTGGCCCCCACCTCGCACCTCAAGGTCCAGTGGGCGGCGGCGGCCGCCCGGTTCGGTCTCGTGCTCGAACCGTCGTGGTCGTCGGCCTCGGCGCGGTTGCCGGCGGGCTGCCACGGGGTCATCGTCACCTACCAGCAGGTCGCCGCCAACCCCGGCGCCGTCCGGGCGATCACGGCCGGCACCGTCGTCGTGCTCGACGAGCTCCACCACGCCGGCGACGAGCGGGCGTGGGGGGCGGCGGTGCGCCACGCCTTCGAACCGGCGGCGCTCCGCCTGGCGCTGTCGGGCACGCCCTTCCGTTCCGACACCCGGGCCATCCCGTTCGTGCGCTACCGCCTCGACGAGGCCACGCCCGACTTCGAGTACGGCTACGGCGACGCCCTCGCCGACGGCGGCGTGGTGCGCCCCGTCTACTTTCCCCAGGTCGGCGGCTTCATGGAGTGGGTCGCGCCCGACGGCGCCGAGCAGTCGGCCAGTTTCGACGACCCCCTCGACCGGGTGCGTGCCGCCCAGCGGCTGCGCACCGCCTTGTCGCTCGACGGTGAGTGGCTGCCCACCGTCCTCGGTCAGGCCAATGCCCGCCTGCTCGAGATCCGACGCCACCAGCCCGACGCCGCCGGCCTGGTCATCGCCAGTGACCAGGACCACGCCCGGGGTATCGCCGATCTCCTCGACGTCCGCTTCCGAGCCCGCTCCATCATTGCCACCAGCGAGGACCCGACGGCGTCGGCCCGCATCGCCCGCTTCGCCGCCTCCGACCTGCCGTGGATCGTCGCCGTGCGGATGGTCTCGGAGGGGGTCGACATCCCCCGGTTGCGGGTGGGCGTCTACGCCACCACCACCACCACCGAGCTGTTCTTCCGCCAGGCGGTCGGGCGCTTCGTGCGCTGGACGGGCGGGGGCGATCCGATGGGAGAGGAGGCCCATCTGTACATCCCCGACGACACCCGGCTGTGCACGTGGGCGCATGCCATCGCCGAACAACGCCGCCACAACCTGCGCACGCGGACCGAGGACGAGGAGCAGGGCCACGAGCGACCCGACGACCCGGCCGCCCTCGACCCGCAGCGCGAGCCCCTCGACCCCGACGCCCAGCAGTCGCTCTTCGCCGCCCTGTCGGCCACCGCCGCGGAGGGTCCCCACCCGGTGGCGTCGGTGTTCGCCGGCGCCGGTCCGTCGACCGGTGACGACGACGAACCCGACCTCGTCGTCGATTACGCCCCGCCCCCGCTCCCCGGCGCCGATCCCACCGCCGGCGGGCGCCTCGAGCTCGGCGAACTGATCGAGCGCAAGGCGGCGCTGCGCAAGGAGAACGCCGAGCTGGCCAAGGAGCTGGCCCGCTTCACCACCATGACCCACCGGGAGGTCAACGGCACGCTCAACCGTCGCGCCGGCATCGCCAAGATCACCGAGGCCACCCTCACCCAACTCGAGCGTCGGGCCCTGCTGGCGAGGCGCTGGATCCGAGACCTCTGAGCAAAGGCACGACGCGATCGCGGCGATCGCGGCCGTCGAGGCGGGCGGGAGGCCGAGGACGACGAAGCGCTCCTCGCCCTGTGTGCCGATGACCAGCGGACGCTGCTCTGACGGTCAGCCGCGCCCGGCGCCGGCGGCCAGCGCCTCCCACAGGGCGTCCACGTGGCGGGCGTCCGTCCGGGTCTGGCCGATGCAGATCCGCAGGACGAGGCGGCCGGCAAGGCGGGTGTGGGTGACAAAGGCGCCGGAGGCGTTGACGGCATCGATGCAGCGCTGGGTGGCGGCGTCGCCGTCGACGTGGGCGAGGCACACCAGGTTGAGCGACCGGGGGACCGCCAGCTCGAGGGCCGGGTGGGCCACGACCCGACCGGCGAGACCCTCGGCCAGGCGCACGTGCTCGCGCACGTGGTGGGCGAGGCCGACGGCGCCGTAGCGGCGCAGCACGAACCACAGCTTGAGCGAGCGGAAGCGGCGCCCGAGCGGCACGTGCCAGTCGCGGTAGTCGATGACGGCGCCGGACTCGCTGGCCTCGTCGCGCAGGTACTCCGGCAGCACCGACAGCGCGCCGATGAGCGCGGCGCGGTCGGCGACGTAGAGCACGTCGCAGTCGAAGTTGGTGAACAGCCACTTGTGCGGGTCGAAGCACCAGCTGTCGGCTCGCGCCAGCCCGTCGTTCACCAGGGGACGGAGCTCGGGCACGACCGCCGCCGAGCCGGCCATGGCCGCGTCCACGTGGAGCCACGGCCGGGGGCCGGCGCCGAGGTCGACGTCGTCGAGCACGCCGGCGACGGCGGCCACGGGATCGACGGCCATCGACGAGGTGGTGCCGACGGTGGCGACCACCAGGAACGGCAGCGCGCCGGCCGCCACGTCCGCGGCGACGGCGGCGGCCAGGGCGTCGGGGCGCATGGCGTGGTCGGCGTCGGTGTCGACCAGGCGGAGCTGGCCGGCGGCGAGGCCGGCCACCCGGATGCCCTTCTCGACCGAGGAGTGGGCCTGGTCGGAGGTGTAGGCCCGGAGGCGGGCGAGCACGGTGGGATCGCCACCGGTGGCCGCCTCGCGGGCGGCGACGATGGCGGTGAGCGTGGCCGACGACGCCGAGTCCTGGATGACGCCGCCGCCGGCACCGTCGCTACGGAACCGGGCGGGCAGGTCGAGCAGCTCGACCAGCCAGTCGCACACGTGGGTCTCGAGCTCGGTGCACGCCGGTCCCGTCGACCACAGCATCCCCTGGACGCCGAGTCCCGATGACACGAGGTCGGCCAGTACCGACGGCGGTGAGCTGTTGGCCGGGAAGTACCCGAAGAAGCGGGGCGACTGCCAGTGGGTGGTGGCCGGCACCACCACCCGGTCGAGGTCGGCGACGATGGCCTCCCACGGCTCCGGGGCCTGGGGGGCGGAGGCCGGGAGCTGGGCCCGGACCCACCCCGGTGCGACCGCCGGGCGGACGGGCAGGTCCTCGACCCGCGCCAGGTAGTCGGCCACCCAGTCGACGAGCTCGTGGCCCCGCCGGCGGAACTCGTCGGCGTTGTCGTGGTAGCCGCCGGCGGGAGGATCGGGAACGGTGGCGGGCACCCGGAGACCGTACGCGCGCCGGCGTCGCCCTACGGGAGGGTCGAGGTCGGAGGGACGCCGAGGACGAGGGCGAGGAGCTGGCGGAGCATGGCCGCGGTCGCTCCCCACACGGTGTCGCCGTCGAGCGCGAAGAAGTGGATGGGCAGCAACCGGCCGCCGGGCCACGCCGAACCGACCGGGAAGCGCCAGCGCTCCTCGTGGTAGGTGCCGTCGCGCAGCAACTCGTCGAGGGGGACCGAGCGGATGACCTCGACCTCGGCGGGGTGGGCGACGAGCCCTTCGGGGGCGGCGGGGAGCACGGCCACGATGGGCACGATGAAGGCGCCGCTGGTGACGGTCCACAGGTGGTCGAGCTCGCCCACCGCCTCGACGTCCGCCGGGTCGAGCGCCACCTCCTCGTGGGCCTCCCGCAGCGCCGCCTCGACGGCGGTCTCGCCCGCCTCCATGCGCCCGCCGGGGAAGCTCATCTCGCCGCTGTGGGCCCGCATGGCGGCCGCCCGCCGGGTCAGGAGCACATGGACGTCGCCCTGGCCGTCGGCGGCCGTCGGGTAGAGGACAGCCAGCACCGCCGAGCCGTGCGAGCGTCCGTCGGACTCGGCCGCCGAGGCGACACCGACCCGCCCGGCCAGCGCCCGCCGCACCCGGTCGAGGTCGACGGCGCGCGCCGCCGGCGGGATCGCCGCCCACGGCGGCGGGTCGCCGGGTACGCAGTCGACCGGCCGGGGGATGACCTGGCCGGCGCCCCGGGGGTTCACCGGCGCCTCCGCCGGGCGGCTCGCTGGCGCTCGCTGGCGCTCACGCCGTGCCTCCGTGGGGCTCCGCCCCACACCCGAGCCGGGCGGCTCGCTGGCGCTCGCGCGCCCGGCGGCGCTCGCTGGCGCTCACGCCTCCGGAGCGGGCACCCCGGCCTCGGTGGCAGCCTGGGCCAGCTGCTCGAGGATCGGGCGCAACCCCGCCGTCTTGAGGTTGGCGAGCACCCGTCCGGGCGCGGCCTCGCCGCGCTCGAACTCCATCCAGTGCTCGAGCAGTTTGTGGGGGTCGGGAGGCGGGATGTCCATGTCGGGCGTCAGGGTACCGGGCGCCGGTCGGCGCCGGCCCGGCACGTCGCCATCCGGTCGAGAAGGCATCATGGGAGAACCGCGCCATGGTCCTGCCTCCCGTCCCCGCCCCTGACGGGCCCGAGCTCACCCTCACCCACGCCGCGGCGACGGTCGTGCTGCGGCGCGGCGACGTCGCCACCGTCGGCCGGCAGGTCGAGGGGGGCGGCCCGACCGATGCCCCGCACGTGGGGCTGAGCGCCAACCCCCGCCTCCACGCCCACACCGCCACCGTCACCGTCGACGACAGCGGGTGGGTGCTCACCAACGCCGGTCGCTGGCTGCACATCCGCGTGGTCGAGGCCGACGGGCCGAACCGCCTCGAGGTCGGCCCCGGCCGGTCGCTGCGGGTCCCGTACCCCGTGTGCGAGCTCGAGATCGCCCTCGGCGACGAGGTGGCCCGCCTGCGGGCATCGTGCCCGCTGCCCGACGCGGTGGCCGACGGGCCGCCGCCGGCCGGGTCCGGGTCGACGGTGAGCGGCCTCGGCCTCGATCCCGGGACCGGCTACTTCCTGGCCCTGGTGGCGCTGTGCGAGCCCCGCCTCCGCGACCCCCAGTCCGCCGAGGTCGCCACGGTGGGCCAGATCGTGGCCCGCCTCAACCGCCTGCCCCCACCCGCCGAGCGGGTCACCCCCAAGGCGGTCGAGCGGCGCCTCGCCCACGTGCGGGCCAAGCTCGGCGTCGGCGGCGTCGACGAGCACGGCCTCTCCGCCGCCGGACTCGAGGTGCGAGACGCCGCCCGCCAGGTGGTCGAGCTCGTGCTGCGCACGGGCACCGTCACCGTCGCCGACCTCGCCCGCCTCGATCCGGGGCCGGCGGTGCTCCGATGAGCACCGTCCCCTCGCCCGGGAGCGGTCCCGCCATCGGTCCCGGCGACCGCCTGCGCGAGTGGGAGATCATCCGCTTCCTCGGCCGGGGGTCGTTCGGCACCGTCTACGAGGCCCGCCGGTCGTCGTGGGTCACCGACCACGCCCGCCGGGCCATCAAGGTGTTCGACCCCGTGTTGTCGAGCGCCGCCCGCGCTGCGCTCATCGCTGAGTTCGAGACCCTCAGCAGCGTCGAGCACCCCAACCTCCTGGCCGGCGACGACGCCTTCGACATCACCGAGGGCCCCCACGCCGGCTCGGTGGTGTTCGTGATGGAGCTGGCCGACGAGGACCTCGGCTCGCGCGCCCAGCATTCGGGCGGTGTGCCCGGCGAGGAGCTGGCGGCCATCGGCGCCCAGGTGGCCGACGGCCTCAGCGCCCTCCACGGCCAGGGCCGCATCCACGGCGACGTCAAGCCGGAAAACATCCTGCGGGTCGGTGACCGATGGACGATCGGCGACTTCGGGTTGAGCACCGCCCTCGACGGGAGCTACGCCTTCACCGCCGGCGCCACCATCGACTACCGCCCACCCGAGCACGCCGCCGCCCCGGCCGGTTCGCGCATGCACCGCAGCGCCGATGTGTGGGCGTTGGGCGTCACCCTGCACGTGGCCGCCACGCTCCACCACCCCTTCGTCGGACCCGACCCGGTCATGCGCTTGGCCGCCGCCATCCGTGGCGACCGCACGGCCACCACGGTCGAGCCGGCGGCGCTGCGGGCCGTGGTCGACGACGCCTGCCTGCGCCCCGAACCCCGCGACCGGCCCGACGCGACGGCGGTGGCCGACCGGCTCCGGGCCGTGGCGGCGGGGGCGGGGCCGTCCGCCGCGCCGCCGTCGTGGGCGCCGGCGGCGCCGCCAGTCGGGCCGCCGGCCCCGGCGGGCGTCGTTGGGCCCACCGTGCCCGTCGGCGCCCCCGAAGGCCAGCCCACGGTGCCCGTCGGCGCCCCCACCACATCGTGGCCGACCGCGGCCCCGGCCCCCCCGGTCGAGCACCGCGCCGGCGGCGGCGAGCCCGCCGCCCGCCGGCGCCCCCCGGGGCCGCT
>JBBJOU010000037.1:0-11013 GCA_037724305.1 Acidimicrobiales bacterium | reverse complement strand
AAGATGGTGCGAGCGGTCGCCCACGCCCGCCACGAGTTCACCACCGTCCGCACCGGCCGGGCGTCCTCGGCGCTGATCGAGAAGCTCCCGGTCGAGTACTACGGCGCCGACGCCCCCCTCCAACAGCTCGCCAGCTTCAGCGTGCCCGAGGCCCGCCTGCTCGTCGTCAGCCCGTTCGACAAGCAGTCCATGAACGCCATCGAGAAGGCGATCCGCAACGCCGATCTGGGGCTCAACCCGGCCAACGACGGCAACGTCCTGCGCATCGCCTTCCCTGCCCTCACCGAGGACCGGCGTCGAGAGTTCGTGCGCAAGGTCAAGGAGATGGCCGAGGCGGGCAAGGTCGCCGTGCGCAACGCCCGGCGCGACGCCCGCCGCGAGCTCGAGGCCCTCGCCCGCGACGGCGACGAGCCCGAGGACGACGTCGCCCGCGCCGAGAAGCGCCTCGACGACCTCACCCACGCCCAGGAGGCCGAGATCGACAGGGCCTTCGACCAGAAGGAGACCGAGCTGCTCGAGGTGTGACGACGACGCCCCGCACGCCCGCTCGCCCGCCACCGCCGCCCGAACGAAGCCACCCGACCGCACGCATCACGCGACCCGCTCCGAGCGGGTGAGGAGGACAAGCCGTGGCCCATCCCGACGACAGCCGAAAGCCCCAGAACGAGGGGGTCCGTCTCATTGGCGCCGACGAGGCCGCCGAGGCGTTCGAGCGCCAGGACGTCGCCCGCCGCCGCCCCGATGACGCCCCGCGCCTCGGTGACCGGCCGCCCTCGCCCGATCCCGGTGGCCCCCGTCCGACCATTCGCTTCCCGCTGCCGGCCGACGAGGACCCGCCGCCGCTCTCGGCCGCGTCGCCCGTCCCGCCGCCGGACCCCGACGCCGGTGACGCCGGCGGCGACGACACCGCCCTGCCGCACTGGACCGCCCCCGCCACCGGTGAAGTCCCGCGGATCTTCGCCGCTGGCGGCGCCGACCGACCCGACGACGACACCGGGACGTGGTCGGCGTTCGGCTCCCAGCCCCGCTGGCGAGGCGAGGGGGGCACGGCCGCCGACGACGACGACGGCCACGACTTCTCCCGCCTGGTCGGCGCCGACGCCCCCATGGGCGCCCTCGACGACTCCGAGCGCGACCCCCACGACTTCTTCCGCTTCGAGGACCCCGAGCCGTCTCCCGTTCGCGGCACCTTCCTGGGCGAGCCCGAGCCCTACCGGGCGCCCCCCGATCCGTACGCCGCCGTCCCGTATGCCGCCGACCCGTATGCCGCCGACCCCTACGGCGACGACCCTGACGCCGAACCCGTGGCCGCTGACGACGGCTACGCCGAGACCTGGGCCGATCCCGAGCCGGCCGCGATCGGTGGCCGCACCCGTTCGATCTCATCCGACCCCCGGCGTGCCGGCGACGCCGGTGCCCGCCGGCTCGGCCGCCCGCCGGGTGGCGGCAACGGCGGCGGCGGCAACGGCGGCGGGGCCGGGCGCCCCGGTCGCGACGTGCCCGTGGCCACGGCGGTGGGGGTGGGGCTCGTCGCCCTGTTCCTCGTGTCGATGGCCGCCGGCGCCCGCTTCACCGTCGGTCTCGTCACCATCATCCTGGGCGTGGCTGCCGCCGAGCTGTTCTCGGTCCTGCGCAAGGCCGGCTACCAGCCCGCCACCCTCCTCGGCATCGCCGCCACCGTCACCCTGCCCCTCGCCGTCTACTGGCGGGGAGAGGCCGGGGTGCCACTCGTGCTCTTCCTCACCGTCGTGTTCGGGCTCCTCTGGTACCTGGTCGGCGCCGGCGGCCGTGACCGGCCCGTCCTGGGCCTGTCCTCCACGCTGCTCGGCGTCGCCTACGTCGGCGTCCTGGGCTCCTACGCCGCCCTGCTCCTCGGCGTGCCCACCGTCGGGACCGGCCTGCTCACGGGGGCGATCCTCGGGGCCGTCGGCTACGACGTCGGTGGCTTCGTGGTCGGCCGCAACGCCGGCTCCCGCCCCCTGTCGGCGACCAGCCCCAACAAGACCGTCGAGGGCCTGGTGGGCGGCATGCTCTTCGCCGTCGTCTTCGTGGTCGTGCCCTGCGTCTTGTTCCCGGGCATCTCGCCGTGGGACAACTTCGGCGACGCCCTGCTCCTCGGCCTCGTCGCTGCCGTCGCCGCCCCGCTCGGCGACCTGTGCGAGTCGTTGCTCAAACGTGACCTCGACGTCAAGGACATGGGCGGCCTGCTGCCCGGCCACGGCGGCGTGCTCGACCGCTTCGACGCCATCCTCTTCGTGCTCCCGGCCACCTACTACCTCGCCCGCATCTTGTTCGCCTAGCGGCTCGGGCTCACTCGCTCGCTGTCGCTTCGTCGCGACCGCTCCGGCCGAGAACCTTGGCGGTAGCCTCCGATCTCATGCGTACGTTGGCCGTGCTGGGCTCGACGGGGTCCATCGGGACCCAGGCCCTCGAGGTCGTCCGGGCTGAGCCGGACCGGTACGAGGTGGTCGCGCTCGCCGCCGCCCGCTCGGTCGCGGCGCTGGCGGCGCAGTGCCACGAGTTCCGGCCCAAGGTGGTCGGCATCGCCGATGCCGCGCTGGTTGGCGAGCTGGCGGCTGCCGTGCCGCCGGGCACCGAGGTGGTCGCCGGGCCCGAGGCCCTGGCCGACCTCGCCACGGTGGCCGACGTCGCCCTCAACGCCGTCGTCGGCTTCGCCGGCCTGCGGGTCACCCTCGCCGCCCTCGGGGCGGGCAAGCGCCTGGCGCTGGCCAACAAGGAGTCGCTCATCGCCGGCGGCCCGGTGGTGGCCCAGGTCCGGGCCACACCCGGCGCCGAGCTCGTCCCCGTCGACAGCGAGCACTGCGCCATCCACCAGTGCCTGCGCACCAGCGCCTTGGCCACGGGTGACGACGCCGGGCCCGAGCTGGCCCGCCTGGTGCTCACCGCCTCGGGTGGCCCGTTCCGGGGCCGCAGCCGCGACGCCCTCGCCGCGGTGACCATCGCCGACGCCCTCGCCCACCCCACGTGGGCGATGGGCCCCAAGGTCACCATCGACTCCTCCACGCTCATGAACAAGGGTCTGGAGGTCATCGAGGCCCACGAGCTCTTCGGCGTCGACTACGACCGGATCGAGGTCGTGGTCCACCCGCAGTCGATCATCCACTCCATGGTCGAGTGGACCGACGGGGCCACCATCGCCCAGCTGTCGCTGCCCGACATGCGCCTCCCCATCGCCTACGCCCTCGGCTACCCCGACCGCAGCGCCGTGCCCGTGGGCAGCATCGACTGGGCCACCCTCGCCCGTCTCGACTTCGAGGCGCCCGACCACGACGCTTTCGCCTGTCTCGGCCTGGCCTACGCCGCCGGCCGCATCGGCGGCACCGGGCCGGCGTGGCTGAACGCCGCCAACGAGGTTGCCGTCGCCGCCTTCCTCGACGGCGCCCTCGCCTGGACGGCCATCGCCGAGGTGCTCCACGACGCCCTCGAGGGCCACGACGCCACCCCCGCCGACTCGGTCGAGGCCGTGGTCGACGCCGACGCCCGGGCCCGGGCCCTCGCCCATCAGCTCGTCGCCGCCCGTGCCGACGGGAACCTCATCCCATCGCCTCCCGCCCCGCTGAGGAGCACTCTGTGACCGACATCGACGACGCCGCCCAGCCCCGGGCTCGGCGCACCCGACCCCTGGAGGCGCCGACGCCGGCGACCGACGCCGGCGTCACCCGCCCGGCGCCACCGGTCCCGCCCACCCCCGACGAGAAGGGTGAGCGCCCACGCAGCCCGCTCGGCCTCGTCGCCATCGCCGCCCTCACCGTGCTCCTCGGCGTCACCGGCGGGTGGTCGATGCTCATCGTCGTCTTCGCCATCATCGTGATGATCTTCCTCCACGAGCTGGGCCACTACGTGGCGGCCAAGCGCTCGGGCATGAAGGTGACGGAGTTCTTCATCGGCTTCGGGCCCCGGATCTGGTCGTTCCGCCGGGGCGAGACCGAGTACGGCTTCAAGGCGATCCCCGCCGGCGCCTACGTCCGCATCATCGGGATGAACAACCTCGACGAGGTCGATCCCGCCGACGAGTCCCGCACCTACCGCCAGAAGGCGTTCCACAAGCGCCTCAGCGTGGCGGTGGCCGGGTCGGCCATGCACTTCCTCATCGCCGTGGTCTCGCTGTTCCTCCTGCTCGCCGTTTTCGGCCTGCCCGGCCAGCGCCTCGACGCCGGCGGCGAGGGCGTGCCCCTCCCGTGGGCGGTCAGCGACGTCACGGCCGAAGGCGCCGCCGCCGAGGCCGGGGTGCAGCCCGGTGACCGAATCCTCACCGTCGACGGCGTCGCCGTCGCCGACGACTTCCGCCGCTTCAGCGAGACCGTGCGCGCTCGGCCGGGTGAGACCGTGCCCGTCGAGATCGAGCGCGACGGCACCACCCGAACGCTCGACGTCGCCATCGGCGAGACCAACCCGACGACCGGCGAGGACGTCGGCTTCTTCGGGGTCGGCCAGACCATCGTCAGCGAACCGGCGTCGGTTCCCGCGGCCGCCGTCGGGTCGTTCCGCGAGTTCGGCCGGGCCGTGGTCCTCACCGGCGAGGGCCTGGGCCGGTTCTTCTCGGTCAGTGGGATCTCCGACTTCGTCGGCCAGGTCGGCGACGCCGGCGGCGAGGACGTTCCGTCGGTGGTCGGCGACGGCACCGGCCCCGTCGCCGACGACGGGGGCGGCAGCGACGACAACCGCCTCATCTCCATTCTCGGTGCGGCCCAGATCGGCAGCCAGGCCACCAGTTCGGGCCTCGAGGGGCTGCTGCTCTTCCTGGTGTCGATCAACGTCTCCATCGGCATGATCAACCTGATCCCCCTCCTGCCCTTCGACGGCGGCCACGTGGTCGTCGCCGTCTACGAGAAGATCCGCACGATGCTGCGAGGCGGGCGCCGCTACCAGGCCGACGTCGCCAAGCTGCTGCCGCTCACCTACGCCGTGGTCATGGTGCTGGTGCTCGTGGGCGTGTCGGCCATCTACCTCGACATCGCCGACCCGATCGACCTCGGCGGCGGCTGAGGTGCTGGTCGAGGGGACGTTCGATCGCCGGCCCACCCGCGCCGTCACCCTCGCCCACCCGACCAACCCGGTGGTGGTGGGCGGCGGCGCCCCCATCTCCATCCAGTCGATGACGATCACCAAGACGGCCGACGTCGACGGCACCCTCGCCCAGATCTACGCCCTGGCCGGCGCCGGCGCCGACATCGTGCGCTGCACCTGCAACGACCTCGCCGCCGCCGAGGGCCTGGCCCACATCGTGCCCCGCTCGCCGGTGCCGATCGTGGCCGACATCCACCACCAGTACAAGATGGCCCTCGCCGCCCTCGAGGCCGGCGTGGCCTGCCTGCGCCTCAACCCCGGCAACATCCGCAAGGCCGAGCACATCAAGCTGGTGGCCCGCGAGTGCCTCGACCGGGGGGTGCCCATCCGCATCGGCGTGAACGGCGGCTCGCTCGACCCCGAGCTCTACGAGCGCCACGGCGGCCGGGTGACGGCCGAGGCGATGGTCGAGTCCGCCCAGCGCGAGCTCGCCTACTTCGAGGAGGTCGGCTTCGACCAGGTGAAGATCTCGGTCAAGGCGTCGTCGGTGCCGCTGATGATCGAGGCCTACCGCCTCCTGTCGGAGAAGGTCGACTTCCCCCTCCACCTCGGCGTCACCGAGGCCGGCCCGCCCCCCGCCGGCGTCATCAAGGCCACCGCCGGCATCGCCGCCCTGCTGGCCGAAGGGATCGGCGACACCATCCGCTACAGCCTCACCGCCGATCCCGTCGAGGAGGCCGTCGCCGGTCGCCAGTTGCTCGAGGCCCTCGGCCTGAGGGCGCGCAAGAACGTCGACCTCATCGCCTGTCCCTCGTGCGGTCGGGCCGAGATCGACGTCATCGAGGTGGCGAAGCAGGCCCAGGCGGCGTTCGCCGACAAGGAGCTGCCCATCCAGGTGGCCGTCATGGGCTGCGTGGTCAACGGCCCCGGCGAGGCCCGCGACGCCGACATCGGTATCGCCGCCGGCAACAAGCGGGGCCACCTGTTCGTGCGGGGCACCAACGTCGCCGTCGTCCCCGAGGACGAGATGGTGGCCGCCCTCGTCGAGTGGGCCGAGTTCATCGCCGAGCACGGCGTCGAGCGGGCCCTCGACCGGGCCGACCTGCGGGCGGCCAAGGAAGCGGCCGAGGCCGACCGGGCGGCCCTGCTCGACGAGCAAGGCGACGACGCCAACGCCAGCGAGCAGCGCGTCGAGCTCATCCGCAAGCGCACCGCCGCCCCCGCCTGACCCCGCCCCCCGCCTGACCCCTCCCGCCAGAACGGGGTGGGTGGGGAGCCTCCTAGGCTGCGCGGCCATGGCCAAGGCCCCCGTCCTCACCCCCCAGGCCGACGACTTCCCCCGCTGGTACCAGGAGGTGCTGGCCAAGGCGGAGCTGGCCGACAACGGCCCGGTGCGGGGGACCATGGTCATCCGGCCCTACGGCTACGCCATCTGGGAGCGCATGCAGGCCGAGATCGACGACCGCATCAAGGCCGCCGGCGCCCGCAACGCCTACTTCCCGCTCCTCATCCCCATGAGCTACCTCCAACGGGAGGCCGACCACGTCGAGGGCTTCAGCCCCGAGCTCGCCGTCGTCACCCACGCCGGCGGCAAGGAGCTCGACGAGCCGGTGGTGGTGCGCCCTACCAGCGAGACGGTCATCGGCGAGTACATGGCCAAGTGGACCCAGAGCTACCGCGACCTGCCGCTGCTGCTCAACGTGTGGGGCAACGTCGTGCGCTGGGAGCTGCGTCCCCGCCTCTTCCTGCGCACCACGGAGTTCCTGTGGCAGGAGGGCCACACCGCCCACGCCACCGAAGCCGACGCCTCCGACTACGCCCGCCGCATCCTCGGGACCGTCTACACCGACTTCATGGTCGACGTGCTCGCCATCCCGGTGGTGGTCGGGCGCAAGACGGCCAAGGAGCGCTTCGCCGGCGCCACCAACACCCTGACCTGTGAGGCCATGATGCGCGACGGCAAGGCCCTGCAGATGGGCACCAGCCACGAGCTGGGCCAGAACTTCGCCCGGGCGTTCGACATCGGCTTCAGCGCCGCCGACGGCGCCCAGCAGCTGGCGTGGACGACGTCGTGGGGGGCGTCGACCCGCATGGTCGGCGGCCTCATCATGGCCCACGGCGACGACGCCGGCCTGGTCATCCCACCGCAGCTGGCCGCCACCCAGTGCGTGGTGATCCTGGTCAAGGACGGCGAGCTGGACGACGCCACCACCGCCAGTGGTGTCGCCCGGGCGCTCACGGCGGAGCTGGTCAGTGCCGGGGTGCACGCCGAGCTCGACGACCGGGTCGACGTCGGCTTCGGCCGTCGGGCAACCGACTGGGAGCTGAAGGGCGTCCCGGTGCGGGTCGAGGTCGGCCCCCGCGACTTGGCCGAGGGCACCGTCACCCTCGTGCGCCGCGACACCAGCGAGAAGGAAGCCGTGTCGGTCGCCGATCTCACCACCAGGGTCGCGGCCCTGCTCGAGCTCGTGCAGGCCGACATGCTGGCCGCTGCCACCGCCCGGCGCGACGCCGCCGTCGTCGATGCGTCCACCGTCGCCGAGGCCGCAGAGGCGGCGGCGACCGGCTGGGCCCGCATCGGCTGGGACATCATGGGCCGCGAGGCGGGCGAGGAGGAGCTGGCGCGATCGGCCATCACCGTCCGCTGCCTCCAGCGCCCCGACGGCACCGTCCCCGACACCGACGACGAGCCCGACCTCATCGCCTACGTGGCCCGCTCGTACTGAGCTTCGCTGACCCCGTCCCGTCGACGCCTCAGGGGCGTTCTGGTGACACCAGGACCGCGAACCGGGGTGCACCGAGCCACCCGTGCGGGTGGACAGCGACACCCCGGTGCCCGACGAGGGCCAGCGCGCACCGGTCCCGTCTGAACGGGCGTTGCCGAGCTGGTCGAGGCCGTCGAGGACACCCAGGCCGGCCGGCTGGGCCGCATCCCGGCGGAGATCGCCTCGGCGGGGGGCCTCGCGGCCGCCGGCGTCGGTCGGTCTGGTAGGGTCCAAGCCCTGGCGTGGGTGCCGAACCCACGCCATCGCCATGTACCGGCCCCGTCTCCGGGGCGCCAGCCGACACGAGGAGGTGCGCACCGCCATGACCACGGCCGAGCGCGTCCACACCCTCGTCGAGCCCCTGCTGGCGGAGTTCGGCATCGAAGTCGTCGACCTCGAGGTCGGCGGCGGCGTCGTGCGCCTCACCGTCGACCGACCCGACGCCCCCCGGGGCCCCGACGGCGGCAGCCCGGTCGACATGGCCGCCATCGCCCTGGCCACCCGCACCGTCTCGCGGGCCCTCGATGAGGCCGACCCCATCGAGGGTGCGTACACCCTCGAGGTGTCGAGCCCCGGCCTCGAACGCACCCTGCGTACCCCGGCGCACTTCGCCCGGGCGATCGGGGCGGTGATCGCGGTCAAGACCAAGGCCCACACCGAGGGCGACCGGCGGGTCAAGGGTCGTCTGCTCGCCGCCGACGCCGAGACCGTCACCGTCGAGATCGACGGCACCGAGCGGGTCGTCCGCATCGACGACATCGAGAAGGCCCGCACGGTCTTCGAGTGGGGCCCCGGTCCCAAGCCCGGCAAGGCGCCCGCCGGCATCCGCACCCACGACACCGCACCGTCGAGCGCGCGGCCCAGCACGGAAGGACGAGAGCCATGAGCAGCAGTACCCGAGGCGGCAGTTCCGCCAGCGATATCGACATGCCGGAGGCGCTGGCGGCCCTCGCCGCCGAGCGCGGCATCACCCTCGATACGCTCCTGAGCGCGCTCGCCGACGCCCTCGAGTCGGCCTACAAGCGCCTGCCCGGGGCCCATGAGTACGCCTGGGTGACGATCGATCCCGACAGCTTCGAGTTCCGGGTGTTCGCCATGGCCCTCGACGACGAGGGCGACCCCATCGGCGACGAGATGGACGTCACCCCGAACGACTTCGGCCGCATCGCCGCCCAGACGGCCAAGCAGGTCATGTCCCAGCGCCTCCGCGAGATCGACCGCGAGCAGAAGTACGAGGAGTACGCCGGCCGCGAGGGCGACATCGTCACCGGCATCATCCAGCAGAACGACAGCCGCTACACCCTCCTCGACCTGGGTCGGGTCGAGGCGCTGCTGCCCCAGGCCGAGCAGGTGCCCTACGAGCGCCCGGAGCCCGGCGCCCGGGTCAAGGCCTACATCGTCGAGGTCCGCAAGACCTCCAAGGGCCCCCAGATCGTGGTGTCACGCACGCACCCGGGCCTCATCCGGCGCCTCTTCGAGCTCGAGGTGCCCGAGATCGCCGACGGCGTCGTCGAGCTCAAGGCCTGTGCCCGCGAACCCGGTCACCGCACCAAGATCGCGGTGTGGTCGAACGACAACAACGTCGACCCCGTCGGTGCCTGCGTCGGCGCCCGCGGCGCCCGGGTACGCATGGTCGTCAACGAGCTGCGGGGGGAGAAGATCGACATCGTCCCCTTCTCGGAGGACCCCCCGGACTTCGTGGCCAAGGCGCTGTCGCCGGCCCGGGTCAAGGAGGTCCGCATCGACGAGGAGACCGGGACGGCCACCGTCATCGTCCCTGACTTCCAGCTCAGCCTGGCCATCGGCAAGGAGGGCCAGAACGCCCGCCTGGCGGCTCGGCTCACCGGTTGGCGCGTCGACATCAAGAGCGAGACCCAGATCGCCGAGGAAGAGGCGGGGATCGGCCAGTACGCCGAGGCCGACGACGCCGAGGACTACGCCGAGGGTGAGTGGAAGGAGAACGCCGACACCGGGGACCTGGAGTGGCACCCCGCCGACGGCGGCCCCGCTCTCACCGCCGAGCAGTGGGACGCCGCCGTCGACGCCACCGGGCCGGTCGCCGACGCCGCCGCGCCGGTGGCCGATGCCGGGGAAACCACCCAAGTGGCCGACGAGGCTGCCGGTGGCCCGACGCCCGCTGACCCGGCCGCGGGCGCCGACGAGGCCGATCCCGCCCCCGACGCCGCGCTGCACGACGTGCTCGCCGCCCCCCCGAGCGCCGAGATCCCGCTCGACGAGGCCCTCGCCGCCGTGGTCGATGTCGAGGTGGTGCCCTTCGTCGAGATCCCCGCCCCCGGCGACCCGGTCGGCACGGCCTCCCCTGGCGCCGACGCCGCCAGCCCGGATGCGCCGGATCCCGCCGCCGGTCCCGATGTCGACGCGCCGGGCACGGACCCGGCCCGACCCGACGAGGCCACGCCGTAGGCCGCCCGCCGGTCCGCACCTGCGTCGGGTGCCGCACCCGACGCCCCCTTGACCAGGGCGGCCTGGTGCGGATCGTCCGGTCGATCGACGGATCGCTCGCCGTCGGGCGTAGCCTGTCGGGACGAGGTGCCTGGCTCTGCGGCGCCGACGACCAACCAGCGCCCGCCTGCCTCGGCCTGGCCGAGCGCCGCCGGGCCCTGCAGCGGGCCTTGCGGGCCCCCATCAGCGACGACGCAGTCGTCGTCCTGTCATCTCGGCTAACGGGTCACCGGCCCGGCGCGCGAGACTAGGACCTTCCCCCCCCGCCCGGCGCCCCGGCGTCCGCGCGACGAACACCCCGCACCACGACACGAGGAACTTTCTTTGCCCCAGAACATCCGGGTCCACCAGTTGGCCAAGGAGCTCGGCATGACGAACCAGGAGGTCCTGGACGTCTGCGGCGCGCTCGGCATCGGTGTGAAGACCCATTCCTCGTCGATCGTCGAGCCGCAAGCCGACCGTGTCCGCCGCAAGGCCGAGCGTGAAGGCCTGACCCGGGACGAACAGCCCGAGGAGCCGGGCGCCAAGAAGAAGGCGCCGGCCCGCAAGAGCGACACCGACGTCGACGCACCGGCGCCGGCGGCCATCGCGGCTGTGCCGGTCGCCCCGATGCCCGAGGCCCCGGCCCTGGTTGCCGCGGCGGCGCCGACTCCGGCCCCGGCGGCGACCGGCCCGGTCGCCTCCGCGCCACCGCCGCCACCGCCGGCACCGGCGCGCCGCCCCGACGCGCCGTCGCGCCCTGTGCCCCCGCCGGGCG
>JBBJOU010000036.1:0-11048 GCA_037724305.1 Acidimicrobiales bacterium | reverse complement strand
GCGCAGCGAGGGCATGGCGGGCGCGCGAGCGCCAGCGAGCCGCACGGCGATGGGGTCCGGGGGCGCAGCCCCCGAGAAGGAGATGACCGAGCGCAGCGAGGGCGATGGGGCCCGGCGCCGCAGCCCCGAGGAACGATGACCGCCACCGCCACCGCCACCGCCGCCGCCACCGCTCGCACCCCGGAGGGCCCGACGCCGACCACCACCACCCCGAAGCAGGGGCTGCACCGCGGCGCCGAGATCGCCCTCGCCGTGGTCACCCTGTCGGTGGTGATCGGGTTCGGCCGGCTGTTCACCGACGGCTCGTACCTGGTCCCGCTGTGCGCCCACGCCGTCCTCGCCCACCTCGTCGCCGCCATCTGCCGGCGCCGGCGCACCGGTCTGGCCGTCTCGGGCGCGCTCAGCGGTGTCGCCCTGGCGCTGAGCGTCTCCTGGATCGGGTACTGGTCGACCACCGTCGCCGGGTTGCCCACCGGCGGGACGCTCGACGCCGTCGACGTCGATCTCGCCGAGGCGTGGCGCACCTTCAGCGACATCGCCGCCCCTGTCCCGGTCGAGCCCGGCTTCCTGGTCATCGCCGCCGTCGCCCTGTGGGCCGGCGCGTGGCTGGCCGACCTGGCGGCGTTCCGGCTGTGGACCTCCATCGAGTCGCTGGTGCCGGCGACGGCGCTGTTCGTCTTCACCGCCCTGCTCGGACCGGAGGGGGGGCGACTCGCCGCCGCCGCCCTCTTCGTCGGCGCCGCCCTCACGTTCGTTCTGCTCCATCGGCTGGCCCGCCAGCAGACCTCGACCAGCTGGTTGGGCAGCGACAGCGGTCGCGGCACCACGGCCCACCTGCGCCTGGGCGCCGCCCTGGTCGCAGCCGCCGTGGTCGTCGGTGGCCTGGCCGGGCCGCAGCTGCCCGGCTCCGACGCCGAACCGGTGCTGGACCTCGACCCCGACGAGGGCGACCGCTCACGCTCCATCCCCAGCCCGTACGTCGAGGTGCGGGGCCAGCTCCTCGAGCAGACCGACCAGCTGCTCCTGCAGGTGCGCTCGACCGAGCGGGCGTACTGGCGCCTCACCGCGCTGTCCGACTTCGACGGCAACCAGTGGACAGGGCGGGCCTCCTACGGCGACGCCGACGGCGAGCTCCCCGGCCTCGGCCCGCTCCCGCCCGGTGCCCGTGAGGTGACGCAGTCGTTCGACCTCATCGCTCTCGATTCGATCTGGTTGCCCGCCGCCTACCAGGCGCGCGAACTGGTGTCCATCGAAGGCTCCGAAGCGCGGTGGGACGCCGGCAGCGCCACCCTCATCGTGCCTACCGAGGTCGACACCTCCGACGGCGTCGCCTACGAGGTCCTGTCGTACATCCCCACCCTCGACCCCGACACGCTGCGGGCCGCCGAGGGCGGCGACGAGCCCGACGAGCTGACCGCGACCAACACCGCCCTGCCGGCGGCGACCGGCGCCCCCGTCCGGGAACTGGCCGCGAACGTGGCGGGCGGAGCGACCAGCCGCTACGACGCCGCCATCGCGTTGCAGTCGTTCCTCCGCTCGGGCGAGTTCACCTACGACACCGAACCGCAGGCCGGGTCGGCCACCGACCCGCTGGAGGCGTTCCTCTTCGAGACCAAGGCCGGGTTCTGCCAACAGTTCGCCGCCGCCTTCGCCGCCATGGCGCGCTCGCTCGGCATGCCCACCCGGGTGGCGGTGGGGTTCACCCCGGGTATGGCCAACGCCGCCGACCCGACGTTGTTCGACGTCACCGGCCGCTACGCCCACGCCTGGCCCGAAGTGCACTTCCCCGGCATCGGGTGGGTGCCGTTCGAGCCGACGCCGGGCCGCGGCATCCCGGGCGCCGAGGGCTACACGGGCGTGCCCGAGGCCCAGGACGGCGCCGCCGGCACGCCACCCGAGCAACCGCCGGCCACGGCGCCCGGCGAGGCCCCCCCGGCCACCCCGCCACCGAGCGTCCCCGGCGACGGCGGGCCCCCGACCACCGGCTCGGGGCTGGGCGACGAGGGCGGCACCGCCGCCGGTGCCGGCGAGGCGCCGGGGCGCCCGCCGTGGCGCCACCCCATCGCCCTCGCCCTCCTCGCCGTGTTCGGGGCGGCGGCGTTGGTGTTCGCCGTGCTCGGCGGGCTCTGGGCGACCCGCCGTCTCGCTCGCCGCCGCCGCCAGGCGACCGACGACCCCGACGCCCGCGTCCGCGTCGCCTGGGCCGACGCCCTCGATGGCATCGCCGTGCTCGGCGCCGCCCCCTACCCCCACGAGTCCGCGGTCGAGTTCGCCGCCCGCGCCCGGTCGGCGGTCGGCGGCCCGGCACCGCTACCAGGCAAGCCGGGCCACCACCCGGCCCGGCCGACGCTGCGGGACGGCATCGTCGAACTCGCCGCCACCGTCGAGCAAGCCGACTACGCCGCCGCCCCCGTCGATGCCGCGGCCGTCGCCCACGCCGTCGAGATCGCCGCCGCCATCGGCGCCGAAGCTTGCGCCCGTACCTCCCGGCGCACCCGGCTCCGCCTCGCCCTCGACCCCCGCCCCCCCGCCCGCCGCATCGCCGCCCAGCGCCCCGCCCTCGACGTCGCCCCTGGCGGTCCCCGCATCCAGGTCGTCACCGGCTGACCCCTTCGCCGGTGGGCCGGCGGTGCGGCGTGCGTGCCGGTCCTCGGTGTCGGTGGCGGCCGGTTTCGTCCCCCACGGCGCACCGGGGTGCGGGAGACCACCCGTAGGGGTGGCGGGGTGCGCCCCGATGCCAGCGCCCGCCGACCGGGGCGCAGGGAGCCACCCCTACGGGTGGTCAGTGACACCCCGGTCGTGGGCGAGGACCGACCAGCCGAGCGCCAGCGCCGACGAACCAGCCGCCCCCAGGGTCAGTCGTCGTCGCGCTTGAAGCGGTCGCGGGCCTTCTTGCCGGCGTTGCCGAAGGCGTCGCGGAGGCCGGCGGCCTTCATCGACGACGTCATCTGGTCCCAGCCGGCCCGGCCGAGCTTGCGGAGGTTGCGCTCGAACCAGAGGGCGGAGGCGAGCATGGTGCCGAAGCCGACGACGAAGGAGACCACGAAGTTGGCGGCGATGAGCGTCCACACCAGGAGGGCGATGCCGATCATGAAGCCGAGGGTCGCCCACTTGATGTTGCGGAAGGCGTGCCGGTACAGCGTCGTCTCACCGACCTCGCGGGCGAACGCCGGGTCGGTGTCGTAGAACTGCTGCTCGATCTCTTGGAGGATCCGCTGTTCGTCCTCGGAAAGCGGCACGTGACCTACCCCTCTAAGCGCCCCTCGGCGGCGCCCGCTGCGTGGCAGACAGTGAACCACAGGGGTCAGGTTACGACAACGCAGACGATGCCCCCGGACGGGGCGTCGTAGCCCCACCGTCGGCGCCGCGGTCGGACCCGGGCCCCCACTGCTGGTCGCCGCGCTCCTTCGCCTTGCGCCCGGCGACGGTGGCGGGGGCGATCGCCTCGCGTCCGAAACGGCCGCGGATGGCGTCCATCGCCCGGGTGACGTCGTCCCACGAACGGCGGCGGGCGTCGGCGGGCGCGGCGCCCGGTGTGACGGGGCGGGCGGCGTCGGCGACGACGAGCTCGTCGAGCGACAGCTGCACGGCGGCCCCCTCGACCAGTTTCGACACGCCCACGCCGAGCAGGCGCACACCTGTTGCCGGGTCGACCGCCTCGAGCAGGGCCTTGGCCGCCCGGGCGATGGCGGTGCCGCTGTCGGCGGGGCCGGCCAGGGTGACCGACCGGGTGATGGTGCGGAAGTCGTGGAAGCGCACCTTGACGGTGACGGTGCGCCCGGCCACGCCGGCCTCCCGCAGGCGCACGCCTACGGCGTCGGCCAAGCGCACGCACTCGGTGCGCAACTCGTCCGCAGTGGTGAGATCCCGGGCGAACGTCTCCTCGTGGCTCACCGACTTGACCGCGGCATCGGCCACCACCGGGCGGTCGTCGAGCCCGTGGGCGAGGCGGTACAGGTGGAGCCCGCTGGCCGGGCCGAGGGCGGCGCGCAGCGTGTCCTCCCCCATCGCCGCGAGGTCACCGACCGTCCGCACGCCGTAGCGCTCGAGCACGGCGTGGGTGGCCGGCCCGACCCCCCAGAGGGCGGTGACCGCCAGCGGATGGAGGAACGCCAGCTCCCGGCCGGGCTCGACCACGGTCACCCCGCGGCCCGGCGTCGGGCCCTGCGGGGTGGCGTGGGGCTTGGCCCGCACCGAGGCCAGCTTGGCCAGGAACTTCACCGGCGCCACCCCGATCGAGGCGGCGAGGCCCTCCTCGTCGTGGATCCGCCGACGGACGGCCCAGGCGATGGCCACGGGGTCACCCAGTAGGCGGCGGGCACCCCGCACGTCGAGGAAGGCCTCGTCGAGCGAGAGCGGTTCGACGTAGGGCGTGACGGCGCGCAGGATCGCCATGATCCGCCCTGACACCTCGGCGTAGTGGCGGTGGTCGCCGGGGAGGAAGACGGCGTGGGGGCAGAGCCGCGCCGCCCGCACGCCGGGCATGGCCGAGTGGATGCCGTAGGCCCGCGCCTCGTAGCTGGCGGCGGCGACGACACCGCGCGGTCCGGAGGCGCCGACCACGACCGGCTGGCCCCGGAGCTCGGGGCGGCGGCGGATCTCGACGGCGGCGTAGAAGGCATCCATGTCGACGTGGAGGAAGCCGGCGGAGCCGTCCGGGGGCGGGCCGGGGCCGATCCGCGGCCGGCGGCCGGCGGCCGGCGGGTGCGCGCCGGCCTCGCTCACGGGACCCGGGTGACGTGGAGGAGGTCGCGGCGGGCGCCGTCGACGCGGTACCCGTAGGGCCGGGAGCCGTCCCAGCGCTCTCCTAGCCAGTCGGCGAGCGGTTCGTGCACCCAGGGGTGGGCACCGCCGCAGCGTTCGGCGCAGGCGCCGACGTGCACGAAGTGGGCGTCGGTGACGATGCCGTCGGGGTCGTCGACCGCCAGGACGCCTTCCCAGGCGTCGGCTCGATGGACCTCCACCCGCAGGCGCCACCCGAGGCCGGGGGCGGTCACGGTGACCTCGTAGAGCGGACCGGTCCAGGCGGTGACCACCAGGCCGGTCTCCTCGGCCACCTCGCGGGTGAGCCCGTCGAGGAGCACCTCGCCGGCGTGCACCTCGATCACCCCACCGGGGGGGCTCCAGTCGGTCGACCCGTCGCGGCGGACGTTGCGCACGAGCAACACGTCGGTGGCGGCGCCGGGTGCCGGGCGCTCCACGATGGCGCCCGCCACCGTCCACTCGTGCAGGGTCTCGGCCCGGCGTGCGTCCGCCACGCCCCCCAGTCTGGCGTGCCCGCCGGCATCATCGACAGTGGGACGGCTCCGGGAGCGACGATCGGCCGGTTCCCAGGCCGCGGCGCACGCCGCCCCGGCGCCCCGGCGCCCCGCGCTACCTGGGAACCGGCCGATACCGGGTTCCCTTCCGGGAGCAAGTATGCCACGTCGCAGTCGGTCCCGCTCGGTGTCCGGGGTCGCCGCCACCACGATCCGGGTCGCCGTTCGGTCGCCCACCCGTCGTAGGCTGGCACGATCATGGCCGACGATCGACCGACGACGCAGACGACGACCTCGGCGACTCCCGCCGAGACGCCCGGCGCGGCGGGTACCCCGACCGCCCCGGTGTCGGCACTGCCGCCGGTCGGCGCCCGCATCATCGCCTTCGCCTCGATCGTGGTCGCCGGGGTGTGCGGCGGGCTGATCGGCTTCGCGCTGGTCGACATCCAGTACACCGGCGACTCCTCGACCCCGGTGGCCATCGGTGCCCTGGTGGGCGCCGTGGTCTCGGCGCTCGGCGTGGCCGTCGTGGCCGTCCTCGTCCTGCGGGCCATGGGTGAGTGGCGCACCATCGAGCACGGTCGGGCCGGCCGTCGCCCTGGTCGCGGGGTCGCCGAGGACAGCGCTCCCCACCCCCGCCTCCGTCCCCGCGCAACGGCGCGCCCCGCCCTCCCCGGCACCGAGCGGTCGGGCGAGCTCGAGGGTTAGGGCCCGCCCTTAGAGCCGCAGGCGGCGGAACCCCTCGGCCAGGCGCACCCGGCGGTCGCCGGACGCCCGCGCCGCATCCTCGGCCCGACCCCGCACCACCTCGGCCAGCACGTCGGCCCCGGCATCGCCGAGCTGGCTGCGGTGGCAGGCGAGGGCGGCGGCCTTGCGGTCGATGGTGGCGGTGATATCGACCCAGCAGTCGGGCTCGAGGCTGCCCGCCAGGAGGGCGGTGCCGGGCCGGTGGGCGGGGCCGGCGGCGGGGAAGTAGAGCGGGCTGCCGGCCATCGGGGCGCAGGCGTCGAGGGTGGCCCAACCCACGCCGCGATGGTCGAGGTGGTTGACGTAGCTGTCGCCGAAGAACACCGCGGTGGGGTCGGGGAACACCACCACGTCGGGGCGCAGGCGCCGGATCCGGGCCACGACCGCCTCTCGGAGCCCGGCGGAGGGCTCGGCCTCGCCGTCGGGGATGCCGAGGACCTCGGCCGAGGCGAGGCCGAGCACGTCGGCCGCCTCGGCCACCTCACCGGCCCGGGTGGCGGCCAGGGCGTCGGGATCGGTGGCGGGATCGGTGCTGCCCTTCTCGCCCCGGTTGACCACGACGAGGTGGACCTCGGCCCCGCCCGCCACCCAGGCGGCCAGGGTGCCGGCGCACGCCACCTCGGGATCGTCGGGGTGGGCGAAGACGGCCACCGCCCGTTCCGGCACGTCCGCGAGAATCACGGTGTCCTCACGACGGTGACGAGCGGAGAGCGGCGACGGTGCGGTCGATGGCGGCGTCGTCGACGTCGAGGTGGGTGACGAGGCGGACCACGCCGACGGCGATGGTGGCGGCCCGGACGTCGGCGGCGGCGAGGTGGGCGAGCAGGCCGGCAGGGTCGGGAGGCGCGAACACCACGACGTTGGTGGCGGCGGTCGTCGGCTCGAGGCCGCACGCCGGCCACCGCGCCGCCACTGCCTCGACGAGGCGGCGGGCCCGGGCGTGGTCGTCGGCCAGGCGTTCGACGTTGTGGTCGAGGGCCACGAGCCCGGCGGCGGCGACCACGCCGGCTTGGCGCATGGCGCCGCCCAGGCGCTTGCGCTCGCCCCGGGCGGCGTCGATCAGCTCGGCGGTGCCGGCCAGCAGCGAGCCCACCGGGGCGCCGAGGCCCTTCGACAGGCAGCACATGACGGTGGTGGCGCACGCCGCCAGCTCGGCGGCCGGGACACCGGTCGCCACCTCGGCGTTGAACAGGCGGGCGCCGTCGAGGTGGACCGCCACCCCCGCCGGGCCGGCCACGGCGGCGAGGGCGGCGAGGCGGTCGAGGGACCACACCGTGCCGCCGCTCGGCATGTGGGTGTTCTCGATGCACACCGCCGAAACCCGGGGTTGGTGGTGCTCGACGCCGGCCTCGATCGCCGCCGCCAGGGCGGGGGCGGGAACGGTGCCGTCGGTGTCGTCGACGGTGAGCAGCTGGCTCCAGATGTTGGTGCCGGCGGCGCCCTGCTCGTAGCGCACGACGTGGGCGCCGGCGCCGGCCACCACCGCCGTCCCGGGGACGCCGAGGAGCCGCAGGGCGATCTGGTTGCCCATGGTCCCCGAGGGCACGAAGACGGCGGCGGCCTTGCCCACCCGGGCGGCGAAGCGCTCCTCGAGGGCACGGACGGTCGGGTCCTCGCCGTAGCCGTCGTCGCCGACCTCGGCGTCGGCCATGGCCCGGCGCATGGCGCCCGAGGGTCGGGTGACGGTGTCGGAGCGCAGGTCGACGGGGGCGGCCACGGCCCCACGATAGGTTCGCGGCGGTGCCGTCCCCGCCGCCCGGTGTCCCGTCCGGCGACGCCGCCCGGGCCGCCTTGCTCGACGGGTTGCTCGCTCTGGCCGTCGACGCCGCCGACGCCGCCGCCGCCCTGCTGCTCGACGCCATGGACCGGGTGCGGGTCGACGTCGCCACCAAGTCGTCGCGCACCGACATGGTCACCGAGATGGACCGGGCGTCCGAAACGCTCGTGCGCGACCTCCTCCTCGGCGCTCGGCCCGACGACGGCTTCCTCGGCGAGGAATCGGACGAGACCCCGGGCACGAGCGGCGTGCGCTGGGTGGTCGACCCCCTCGACGGGACCACCAACTACCTCTACGGCCACGCCGGGTGGAACGTGGCGGTGGCCGCCGAGCTCGACGGCCGGGGCGTGGTCGGGGTGGTCCACGACCCGCTCCAGGGCGACGTGTTCGCCGCCCGCCTCGGCGGCGGCGCCACCCGCAACGGCCGGTCGATCGCCGTGTCCGAGCAACGCCAGCTCGCCACCGCCCTGTGCGCCACCGGCTTCGCCTACGACCCCGACCGGCGCCGCCGCCAGGCCGAGGTGCTCACCGCTGTCATCCCCCGCATCCGCGACGTTCGCCGGGTCGGGGCGGCCGCCGTGGACCTGTGCTCGGTTGCCTGCGGCCGGCTCGACGCCTACTGGGAGCGGGGACTGGGCCCCTGGGACCTCGCCGCCGGCGCCGTGATCGCCACCGAGGCCGGCGCCGTCGTCGGCGACCCGGGCGAGCTGGGCTACGTCCTCGTCGCCCCCCCCGCCCTGTTTGACGACCTGCGCGCCGTGCTCGACGCCGCCGGTGCCGCCGATGCCTGACCGTGTCCCTGTCCCTCCGGGGCCCGGCGACCCGTCGGGCTGCGCTACCGCACCACTGCGGGACCCGGACGCGACGCGTTGCTTTTCGTCTTCACCTCCCTCGATTCCGGTGGTGCACCCCGAACCGGGCGCCGATGGGGCAGGATGAACGCCTTGATGGGCACGCGCATCCTCACCGTCGAGGACGACGAACGCATCCGGACAGCCGTCAAACTCGCCCTCGAAGACGAGGGATGGGTGGTCGACGAAGCCGGCACCGGCGAGGCCGCGCTCGAGAACTTCGCCCGCACGCCGCCCGATGTCGTGCTGATCGACATCATGCTGCCCGGCATCGACGGCTTCGAGGTGTGCCGCTCGATGCGCCGCACGAGCGACGTCCCCATCGTCATGGTCACCGCCCGGGTCGACACCCACGACGTGGTCGCCGGGCTCGAGGCGGGCGCCGACGACTACCTCACCAAGCCCTTCGCCCCCAAGGAGCTGTCGGCCCGGATCCGGGCGCTGCTGCGCCGGGCCCGCTCCCTCGATCACCCGGTGGGCGCCACCCTCCACTTCGGCGACCTCGAACTGATCCCCGACGCCGGCGTCGTGAAGGTCGACGGCGCCGACGTCCACCTCACCAAGACCGAGTTCCGGCTGCTGTGCGAGCTCGCCTCGAGCCCCGGCCGGGTGTTCAGCCGTGAGGTCCTGCTCGAACGGGTGTGGGGCTACGGCTACTTCGGTGACGGCCGCCTGGTCGACGTCCACATCCGGCGCCTGCGCACCAAGATCGAGCACGACCCGGCCAACCCCCGCCACGTCACCACCGTGCGGGGCCTCGGCTACAAGCTCCTCCCGTGACCCGGCCCGAGACCTAGACGAGGCCCACCGTGGTCGCCACCACCCCCGACCACCGGCCCGCCGACGACACCGCCCCCTCCCCGGCCCCGGCGGGCGACCACGACGGTGTCGCCGCCGACGCCCGCCAGCGGAGCCTGCTGCTGCGGGCACTCCCCGCCCGGCGCCTCGGGTTGCGGGCACGCGTCACCCTGGTGTTCGCCCTCGGTGCGCTGCTGCTGTCGGCCCTCCTCGCCGGCATCACCTTCGCCGTGGTGCGCACCAACCTGCTCGCCCAACGCGAGTCGACGGCACTGAACCAGGCCTACACCAACGCCGGCTTCGTCCGGAACCGCCTCCCGGCCGACGCCGCGACCCTCAACGGCATCCTGGCGTCGTTGCGCACCACCGGCGGTTCGAACCCCATCATCTTCGCCAACGGCGAGTTCACCGCGCTCGACCCGGCGAACTTCGGCGAGGACTCACTGCCGCCGGCGCTGCGGGCGGCGGTGCTCGAGCTTGGCCCGTCGCGCATGCGCTTCCGCCGCGACGGCCAGCCGCTGTACGCGGTGGGCATCCCGCTGCGGTCGGTCGACGCCGCCTACTTCGAGGTGGTCGAGCTCGACGACACCGCCGACACGCTGCGCACCCTCGGCCTGGCCCTGCTCGGCGCCGCCGCCGCCACCACCGCCGCCGGCGCCGCCCTGGGGTGGTGGGCGAGCCGCCGGGCGTTGCGGCCGCTCGCCGATGTCAGCCAGGCGGCCGAGGCCATCGCCAGGGGCCGCCTCGACACCCGCCTCGAGGGGACGACCGACCCCGATCTCGGCTCGCTCAGCACGTCGTTCAACGACATGGCCAGCGCGCTGCAAGCCCGCATCGAGCGCGACGGCCGCTTCGCCTCCGACGTCAGCCACGAGCTCCGGTCGCCGCTGATGACCATGGCGGCGGCGGCCGACGTCCTCGCCAACCAGCGCGACGGCCTGCCGGAGCGAGCTCGCCAGGCCGTCGACCTCGTCACCGTCGAGGTCGGCCGCTTCAACGGCATGGTCGAGGACCTCCTCGAGATCTCCCGCTACGACGCCGGGGTCGTGCGCCTCCAACTCGACGAGGTCCACCTCGCCGAGTTCGTGAGCCAGGCCATCGGCGCCGCCGGCTACCCGCAAGTGCCCATCGAGCTCGACGCCGAGCTGGCCGACGCGATCGTGGTGGCCGACAAGCGCCGCCTCGCCCGGGTGATCGCCAACCTGCTCGACAACGCCCGCAAGTACGGCGGCGGCGCCACCGCCGTCCAGCTCATCCGGGGGGAAGGCACCGTCGAGATCGCGGTCGAGGACGCCGGCCCCGGCGTGCCCGTCGAGGACCGCGACGTCATCTTCGACCGCTTCGCCCGCGGCGGGGTGGCCGGGCGCCGGGGTGCCGGTGAGGGGGTCGGCCTGGGCCTGGCCCTGGTGGCCGAGCACGTGCGCCTCCACAACGGCCACATCCGCGTCGAGGACCGGCCCGACGGCCGTCCCGGCGCCCGCTTCGTCGTCGTGCTCCGCAGCGGCGCCCCGTGAGGGGGCGGCGCCGGCTGCTGGCCGCCGTCGCCGTGCTGGTGGCGGGCGGCTGCTCGCTGCCCACCGACCGCGCCCCCGAGGCCATCGGCCCCGAGGACGTGCC
>JBBJOU010000035.1:0-11145 GCA_037724305.1 Acidimicrobiales bacterium | reverse complement strand
CGACGCCGGCCACCAGCGCATCCCATCGGCGGTCGCCCGTCGAGCCAGGATCCGCAGCGATCACCGCGGGGAGGGCGGAGACGGTGAGCGCCCGCAGATCACCCATCGTCGTCGCTGCCGCCCGCAGCGCAGTCGCCTCGTCGCCGGCCCGTACCGCACCGGCGATGGCGTCGATGCCTCGCAGCAGTGGCGAGGCCGGCGCTGTCCGCACTCGTTCCACCGGCACAGCGTACGACGCCGCCTCCGGCCGTCGTGGCCGGCTCAGTCGACCACGATGAGGTTGAGGGCGAAGACACCGACGTTGTAGAGGGCGTGCGCCACGACCACCGGCCAGATCGAGCGGCGCCACCAGAACAGCCAGACCAGGGGGATGCCCACCGCCCCCACGACGACGAGCGCGCCGGGGCCGGCGTAGAGGTGCTGGGCGGTCCACACCAACCACGGGGCCCAGAGGGCGGCGCGGGGCCAGCCGGCCTGCTCCATGCGGGTGATGCCGTACCCCCGGTAGACCGCCTCCTCGCTGATGCCGGCGGTGGCGGCGATGGCGAGGGCGGCGACGATCGACCCGATCGCCGACGACACCTCGGGGCCGCTGTCGGTCGTGTCCTGCGGGTCGCCGCCGGTGAGGTTGATGATGATCCCGAGCACCACCGCGGCGAGGACCACGGCGGCGGCGCAGGCGAGGAGGCCGACGACACCCCAGCCGACCGTCGGGGCGGCCTTCGGCCTCCCGAAGCCGGCGAGGCGCAGCGAGCCCTCCCGCCACAGCAGGTAGGCCACCAGCACGGCAGGGCCGAACGAGGCGACCACGAGGCCGATCAGGTCGAGCACCGCGATCTCGGTGTTGACGCTGGCGGGGTCGTTCAGGCCGCGCAGGCCGACGACGATGCCGGGGGCGGCGGTGACGAAGCCCACGACGGCGAGCTCGATGCGGGCCTGGCGACGGGCCTCACCGGCCAGTGGCGCCGCCGGGCACACCGGGCGGTCGTCGGCCCCGGCGCGCCCCCCTCGGGGGTACGGCGGCGGCGGCGGCGGACCGGTGGCGGGGGCGGGTGGCGCCCACGCCGGCCCGGCCCACCCGTGGGGCGGTGGCGAACCGGCCGGCGGGCCGGGCGACGACGACATGGCCGCCAGTCTGGCCGACGCCGGGATCGTCGTCGGTTCGACCCGCTCGAACCCGGTTCGGCCCGACGACCACCGCCCGGTGACCGGTGGGTAGCCTCCCGGCACCCGGGCGCGGCAGCACCCGGGCTGGCACCGCCGCCGTACGCGCTGCCCGGGGGGATCACCGTGTCGAAGTTCTGGTCGTCGATGGCCGTACTGCTGGGCCGGCGGGCGCGCATCGTGGGTGTCGTCTGCTTCCTGGTCACCGCCGTGCTCGGCGCTGGCCTGGGCCGCCTCGAGTTCGCCACCGGCCAGGACTCCTACCTCAACGCCGACCAGCAGGTGGCCATCGACAACCGGGCCTACCAGGACCTCTTCGGGGGCCAGGCCATGCTGAGCCTGTTCACCATGGACCAGGGCACGACCGTCGTCGACCTCTTCACCGCGCCCAACCTGGCCCAGTTCGACGAGATCGAGGCCGAGCTCGCCGGGGCCGACGGTGTCCTCGCCGTGGTCTCGCCCCGGACCGCGCTGCAGTTCACGCAGAACCTCGTCACGGTCGCGCCCGACGGCACCCCCACGGAGGACGCCACCCAGAGCGTCGCCGGCATCGCCCTCCTCGGCGCCCGCGAGCGCGAGCCCGACCCCGCCGCCCAGGAGGTGCGGTTGGCGGACTCGCTGATCACCCTCGAGCGCCTCTCCGCCATCCCGCCACCCGAGCGGACGTTCGACAATCGGGCATGGGTGGAGTTCCTGCTCTTCGACAACCGGGGCGAGATCCGCAAGGCGCTGCGCGCCTTCTTCCCGGACGAGTCCCACGCCCAGTTCGTCACCCGCCTCACCGGCAACGCCGACATCGAGGAGGAGGGCGTCGCCAGCGAGGCCGTCCAGGCCGCCTTCGAGGGGCGCGAGTTCGACAACGCCACCGCCCTGACCACCGGCGCCCCTGTCCTGCTCAAGGGCATCAACGACTACCTCCGGGGCGGCTTCCTGTTCCTGGGCGGCATCGCCGTGGCCCTGATGGTGCTGATCCTGCTCCTCACCTTCCGGGTGCGCTGGCGGCTGTTGCCGCTCGGCGTGATCCTGGTGGGGGTGGTGTGGGCCTTCGGCTTGGCCGGCTACCTGGGCATCCCGCTGTCGGTGGTCACCATCGCCGGCCTCCCGGTGCTGCTCGGGGTGGGCATCGACTTCGCCATCCAGATGCACAGCCGGGTCGAGGAGGAGGTGCAGCTCGACCGGGCCGACCACCCGATCCAGGAGACGACCCGCAACCTCGTCCCGCCCCTCATCATCGCCACCATCGCCGCCGCCCTGGCCTTCCTCGCGCTGCTCCTGGCCGAGGTGCCGATGATCCGCGAGTTCGGGCTCCTGCTGGCCCTGGGCGTGACCGTCGTGCTGGTGGCCGACGTGGTCATCCCCACGGCTGTCCTCGGGTCGCGCGAGCACCGCTCCCCCACCCCGCCCCGCGACTACACCACCGACAAGATGAGCGCGCTCGTGATGAAGCTGGGCTCGCTCCCCCGCAAGGCCGTGCCCCTCCTGCTCGTCGGCAGCGTGGTCGTCTTCGTCGGCGGGGCCGTCGTCGACGACGGTCTCAGCCTGCAGACCGACCCCGAGGAGTGGGTCGACCAGGAGAGCGCGGTCATCGCCGACCTCGACACCCTCCGAGCAGAGACCGGCTCCTCGAGCGAGCTCGGCATCTACGTCCAGGCCGACGACGTCTTCGCCGACGAGACCGTCGCCTTCGTGCACGACTTCGCCACCACCCAGCTGGCCGAGCACCCCGAAGACCTCCTCACCGCATCGAGCATCGTGACCACCGTCAGCTTCCTGATCGAGCTGCCGGGCACACCCGTGCTCGCCCCGACCGGGGCCGACGTCGCCGGCGCCTACGCGGTGGCCCCCGAGGCCATCAGGACCGCCACCGTCGCCGCCGACCAGTCGGCCCTCAACCTGACGTTCCGCACCGGCCCGTCGTCGCTCGAGGAGCGGGCCGTCGTCGTCAACGACGTCCGCGCCTCGGTCGACCCACCCGCCGGGATCTCAGCCACGCCGTCGGGCCTCGCCGTGGTCGGCGTCGGCCTGCTCGAGAACCTCGAGGCCAACCGCACGCTGCTGACCTACGTCTCGTTGGGCCTGGTGCTCGGGTTCCTGCTGCTCCGGCTCCGCAACGTCGTCCAGGCGGTGCTCGCCCTGGTGCCGGTCCTGACCGGCGTCGGCGCCTCCGCCCTCATCGCCGGCGCCGCCGGGTTCAAGTTGAGCCCCCTCACCGCCCTCGGTGGCCCGCTGGTCATCGCCGCCTGCACCGAGTTCACCTCGCTCATCCTCACCCGCTACCTCGAGGAGCGGCGGCGCGGCCTGGCGCCGCAGGAGGCGGCCGATGTCGCCGCCGCCCGCACCGGCCGGGCCTTCGTCGCCTCGGCGCTGGCCACCATCGCCGGTGTCGGCGTGCTGGCCGCCTCCTCGCTGCCGCTCCTGCGCGACTTCGGGATCATCGTGTCCATGAACGTCGCCGTCGCCCTGCTGTCGGCCCTCGTGGTGCTCCCACCGTTGGTGGTGTGGGCCGACGACCGGGGCTGGCTGCTCGGCCGCAAGGCCACCGCGGCGACCCCGACCAAAGGTCGGTCACAAGCCCGTCCGCTGCAGGCGCCCGCACCCCGCGCCTGACCCTCAGGGAGGAACCGGGGGCATCCCTGATGGCGCGGGGCCCTCCCGCGTGACCACCATGGGGGTGTGGCCTCTCTGCTGCGCACCGAGGCGCTCACCAAGACCTACGCGGCCACCACCGCGCTCGACTCCCTGACCGTCGACGTGCCCGCCGGGTCCGTCGGCCTGGTCGGCGCCAACGGCGCCGGCAAGACGACCCTGTTCAAGCTGCTGCTCGGCCTGACCCGACCGACGGCCGGCACGGTCGAGGTGGTGGGCCATCGTGTCGACCTCGACCCCGTCGGCGCCCGTGGCCGCCTGGGCTACATGCCCGAGCACGACTGCCTGCCCCTCGACCAGACGGCGGCCGACATCGTGGCCTCCTTCGGCGAGCTGTCGGGGTTGCCGGCCCGCGCCGCCCGCCAACGGGCCTCCGACGTGCTCGACCTGGTCGGCCTCGACGAGGAGCGCTTCCGTCCCGTCGGCGGCTTCTCGACCGGCATGCGCCAACGGGCGAAGCTGGCGCAGGCACTGGTGGCCGACCCCCGCCTGGTGCTGCTCGACGAGCCCACTGCCGGCCTCGACCCCCGGGGGCGGGAGGAGATGCTGGTCCTGGTCGCCCGGCTGTCGCGCTTCGGGATCTCGGTCCTGCTCGCCACCCACCTCCTCGACGACGTCCAGCAGGTGTGCGACCACGTGGTGATGCTCGACGGCGGCCGCCTCGTCGTGGCCGGCCCCACCGCCGCCCTGCTCGAGCGCAGCGGCACGCTGCGGGTCGAGGTGGGCGAGGGGGCCGACCGCCTGGTGGCCGGGCTCGAGTCCCGAGGCGTCCGGGCCGTCGTGGTCGACGGCGCCACCGTCGACGTCGTCACCACCGGACCGGCCGACGCCGATCTGGTGCGCGACGTCCTGGCCGACGCCGGCCTCGCCCTCCACCGCCTCACCTCCCGCCACGCGTCGCTCGACGACGTGTACCTGGCCGAGGCCTCCGGCGCCCACGGCGCCGGCCGGCGCGCATCGTGACCGAGATCCCCATCCCCGTCGCCGATGTCGTCGCCGGCGGCGCCACCACCGGTGCTGTGTACGACCGTGGCTACCGGCCCTACGACGGGCGCCGGGGTGGTCGGCGGGAGGCCGTCGCCGCCCTGTTCCGCACCACCGTGCGCCGGGCGCTGGGACTACGCCGATCGTGGCGCCAGAAGGTGTTCCCGTGGTCGCTCCTGGTGATCGCCACCGTGCCCGCCATCGTCAACGTCGGCGTGGCCTACCTGACGAGGGACACCCGGCTCGCCGCGGTCGAGTTCATCACCTACCGCTCGTACGTCGGCGTGTCCGTCGCCCTGCTGCTCTTCGTGGGCCTGACCGCCCCTGACGTGATCTGCCCCGACCGCCGCCAACGGGTCCTCCCCTTGATCTTCGCCCGGCCACTGGTCGGGCGGGACTACGTGGTGGCGAAGGTCGGGGCCATCTTCGCCATCGTGTTCGCCTTCGGCCTGCTCCCCCAGATCGTGCTGTTCATCGGCAACATGCTGGTGAGCGACGGCGCCCTCGACTACTTCACTGCCAACGCCGAGGTGCTGTGGCAGGTCCCGGCGGCCGTCGCCCTGCTCGCCGTCTACTACGCGGTGATCGGCGTCGCCGCCGCCTCGCTCACCACCCGCCGCGTCGTCGGCGGCGCCATCGTCGTGGGTCTCCTGCTGGTCACCTCCACCATCGCCGAGGTGATCCAGGGGGCGAACGACGCCTCGCTCGGCGCGGTGATCAACGTCCTGGCCCTCCCCCTGCACCTGCGCGACCTCGTGTTCCTCGGTGAGGCCGACCCCCGAGGTCCCCTCGCCGGCATCGACGGGGGCATGGCCGCCGCCGTCGCTGTGTACGTCTTGGTGCTCGTGACCGGCCTCGCCATCCTCCTGCGCCGCTACCGCTGGGTCGAGCTGTGAAGCACGCCGTCCGGACACCGCCCGCGCCGAGCTCCGACGCTCCTTCGCCACCGGCCGCTACGGACCCGGCGCTCACCGAGGGAGCGACGGTCACCATCGATGCTGCGTCGGTGTGGTTCGGTGCCAAGGTGGCGCTCTCCGAGGTCACGTGCTCGTTCGGCCCCGGCGTGACCGGGTTGCTCGGGCCCAACGGCGCCGGGAAGACCACGCTCATGCGGGCCATGACCGGTGCCATGCCGGTGAACAGCGGCGCGGTGCGGGTGGTCGGCCGCGATCCCCGCACCGAGCGCTCCGTGCAGCACAGCATCGCCCTGGTGCCCGAGGACGAGGCCGTCCCGCCCTTGCTGAGCGCCAGGGGCCTGGTCGGCTACGTGGCCGACCTCCACGGCGTCACCGATCGCGGCGCGGTCGACCGCAGCCTGGCCGCGGTCGGGATGCTCGACGCCGCCGACCGCCGGGTCGGCGGCTTCAGCAAGGGCATGCGCCAGCGCACCAAGGTGGCGGCCGCCCTCGTGACCGACCCGCAGGTCCTGGTCCTCGACGAACCGCTGAACGGTGCCGACCCCGTGCAGCGCCTCGCCCTCATCGAGCTCTTCGCCCGCCTCGGCGCCGCCGGCCGCACCGTGATCGTCAGCTCCCACGTGCTCCATGAGGTCGAACGCCTGGCCGACCGCGTCATCGTGCTCCTCCACGGCCGCCTCGCCGCCGCCGGCGGCCACCGGGCCATCCGCGACGCCATGGCCGACCGACCCCGCCAGGTGTTCGTCCGCAGCGGCGAGGCCCGAGCCCTCGGCGCCGCCCTGCTGGGCCTCGAGTCGACCGCCGGCGTCACCCTCGCCGACGGCACGTTGGTGGTGGCGACCTCACGGGCGGGCGAGTTGGCCCACGCCCTGCCCCGCCTGGCCCGCCAGGTCGGCGCCCGCCTCGAGGAGGTCCGCCCGGTGGACGACTCCCTCGAAGCCATGTTCCGCGAGCTGACTCGATGACTGACGTACCCGAGCGCGAGGAAGGCATCCCGGGGGCGACCGCGAGCCGTACCGCGCCGCCGCCGCCTCACGGTG
The DNA here is from genome assembly GCA_037724305.1 of Acidimicrobiales bacterium. Taxonomy (GTDB): domain Bacteria; phylum Actinomycetota; class Acidimicrobiia; order Acidimicrobiales; family JACDCH01; genus JBBJOU01. Next base: position 4,394 of record JBBJOU010000035.1, on the reverse strand, counting down.
CGTCGAGCCCGGTAGGGACCCGTTCCCGACGGCCCCGCCCGGCGCTCATCGCCGTGTTCGCCTACACCTTGCGGGCGTGCGTCCCGGCCCGGCGGCGCGCCGTGCTGGTACTCCCGACGCTGGCGGCCGTCGCGTTCGGACTGCTGTCGCAGGCCACCGGGGATCCGGCGCCGCAGGCGTTCTCCTCGGTCGCCGGCCTCGCCCTGTTCGGCCTCATCGTCCCCCTCGCCTGCCTGGTGCTGGGCGACGCCGTGCTCGGTGCCGAGGTGCGCGCCGGCACCCTGGCGTTCACCTGGCTGGCGCCCGTGCCGTTCCCGGTGATCGTGGTCGGCCGGTGGTTGGCCGGCTGGGCGGCGGCGGTGGGTTCCCTGGTCCCGGCCGCGGTGGCGGGCGCGGTGGCGGCCGGCGCGCCGGAGAGCGCGGGACCGGCGGTGGCCGGCGTCGTGGCGGGCAGTGCCGCCTACATCGCCGTGTTCGTCATGATCGGCTGCACCGTGCGCCGCGCCGCGGTGTGGTCATTGGCCCTGGTGTTCCTGGTCGAACGCCTCCTCGGCGCCGCCCTCACGGGCATCGCCCAGCTCTCGCCCACCTGGGAATCGCAGGCGGTGTTCAACGGCTACGCGGAGGGCACCTTCGACCAGGTCCGCGACGGCATCCCCCAGGGCGGCGACGCCATCGTCCGCCTCGCGCTCATCACCGCCGTCACCCTGGCCGTCGCTTCCTGGCGCCTCGCCCACCTCCGCCTCTCCGGCGCCGGCGACTGACACCGGCGCCAGCCGCTCGACGCCAACCGGCCGGGCGGAGCACCGGTCGGCGGAATCGACGATCATGCCGGCGGCGTCGGTGGAGGCGCCCAACAGAGGCCGCGAGGCCCCGGGAGATCATCCCGACGGGCGACGGGTCGCCAGCGGTCCGGGCCGGGTCGTGCCGGCGCGAGGATGCACGGGGGCGCCACGGTGGCGTCATGCCGGACGAGCAAGGGGAGACGTGGCCACACCGACCATCAGCAACCATGCCGCGTTCATCTGGTCGGTGGCCGACCTGCTGCGGGGCGACTACAAGCAGTCCGAGTACGGGCGGGTGATCCTGCCCTTCACCGTGCTGCGCCGCCTCGACTGTGTCCTCGATCCCACCCGGGCCGCCGTGCTCGCCCGCCACGCCCGCTACGGCGACCGGCCCGACATCCTCGTCGGCGCCGCCGGCCAGCCGTTCTACAACACCGCGGCGGTGGCCCTGCCCCGGCTGCTCGACGACCCCACCAACCTGGCCGACGGCCTGCGCCAGTACGTCGCTGCGTTCTCGCCCGCCGCCCACGACGTCATGGCCAAGTTCGACATCGACACCCAGATCACCCGCCTCGACCGCTCGAACCTGCTGTACCAGGTGCTCGGCCGGTTCTGCGACGTCGACCTGCACCCCGACGCCGTGTCCAACACCGAGATGGGCTACCTCTACGAGGAGCTGGTGCGGCGCTTCTCGGAGCTCTCCAACGAGACGGCGGGCGAGCACTTCACCCCCCGGGAGGTGGTGCGGCTCATGGTCGACCTCCTCTTCGCCGAGGACGACGACCTGCTGCGCACCCCGAGCATCGTCAAGACCATGCTCGACCCGGCGTGCGGCACCGGCGGGATGCTCTCGGTGGCCCAGGACCGCCTGCGCGAGCTCAACCCCACCGCCCGCCTCGAGGTGTTCGGCCAGGAGCTCAACGCCGAGACCTTCGCCGTCTGCCAGTCCGACATGCTCATGAAGGACGCCAAGCACGATCCCACCCGCATCGTGCACGGCAACTCCTTCAGCGACGACGGCCACCGCGGCGCGCGCTTCGACTACCTGCTGGCCAACCCGCCCTTCGGGGTCGAGTGGAAGAAGGTGGGCGACGCCGTGCGCGACGAGCACGAGCAACTCGGTTTCGCCGGGCGCTTCGGCGCCGGCCTGCCCCGCATCAACGACGGCAGCTTCCTGTTCCTCCAGCACATGATCTCGAAGATGAAGGCGCCGGCCGATGGCGGCACCCGCCTGGCCATCGTGTTCAACGGCTCGCCGCTGTTCACCGGCGCCGCCGGCTCGGGCGAGAGCGAGATCCGCCGCTGGATCCTCGAACACGACTGGCTCGAAGCGGTCGTCGCCCTGCCCGACCAGCTCTTCTACAACACCGGCATCTCGACCTACGTGTGGATCGTCTCCAACCGCAAGGCGGCCCGCCGCCGGGGCCTGGTGCAACTGGTCGACGCCCGGGCCCGGTGGACCAAGATGCGCAAGAGCCTGGGCGAGAAGCGCAAGGCGATCGCCGAGGATCAGCTCGCCGAGATCGTCCGCCTCTACGCCGAGATGGCCGACGGCGAGCACGTCAAGGTCCTCCCCGTGCACCGCTTCGGCGCCCAGCGCATCACCGTCGAGCGCCCGATGCGGCGGCGCTGGTCGGTGGACGACGCCACCCTCGACGTGGTGCGCACCCACCCCAAGCTCGTCACCAAGCTCGACCCCGTGGTGCTCGACGGCCTGCTGGCCAAGCTGGCGGCGCATGCCGGCTTCACCACCACCGACCGCGCCGCGGCCACCAAATCCCTGGGCGCTACCCTGGCCCTCGCCGGGCTGACCACCGCCCAACAAAAGCTGGTGGTCGACGCCCTCGCCGTGGCCGACCCCGACGCCCCACCGGTCACCGACCGCAAGGGTAACCTCGAACCCGACCCCGACGTGCGCGACACCGAGAGCGTCCCGTTGCCCGACGTTCCCGTCGTCTACGAGGTCGACGTCACCGCCCGCCTCGCCGGCCCCGAGCACCGCGAGCTGGTCGAGGCCCACCTCCGCGACGAGGTGCTCCCCTACGTGCCCGACGCCTGGGTCGACCACGCCAGGACCAAACTCGGCTACGAGATCCCGCTCACGAGGCACTTCTACCGGTACGTCCCGCCGCGCCCGCTGGCCGAGATCGACGCCGAGATCAAGCAGCTGGAACGTGAGATCCAGGACCTGCTGGCGGCGGTGACGGAGTGACTGCGTTTGCAGTACGCCGCCTGAAGCACCTGTATCGCGAGGTGGACGAGCGAGCCGGGGCACGTCGGCCGCCCATGCTGGCGGTATCGATCCATCTTGGCGTCGTGCCGAGGTCGCTCCTGACCGAGGACGAACCGCGTGCGGACGACCTCAGCAGCTACAAGCTCTGTGCTGTTGGTGACCTCGTTCTGAATCGGATGCGCGCCTTCCAGGGTGCTGTAGGGCTCGCTCCTTCTGCTGGCTTGGTGAGCCCGGACTACATCGTCCTTCGACCAAGCGGCGCAGATGGCCGATTCCTCCATCATCTCTTCCGATCATCGATCTTCGTAGGTCAGATGGTCGCTCGGCTACGCGGAATCGGGTCGAATGAGACAGGGAGCGTTCGTACACCTCGCATCAACGCCGATGACCTCGGCGACATCGAGGTCGGACTTCCCTCGGTCGAACGCCAGCGGGCGATCGCCGACTTCCTCGACGCCGAGACCGCCCGCATCGACGCCCTCATCGAGAAGAAGCGGCGGATGATCGACCTGCTAGACCAGCGGCGGACCGGTGTCATCCACGCAGCGGTAGCAGGCCTGCTCCCGGTGGCCGGGGAGCGGCGCGGCGCAACGTTGGGGTGGCTCGAAAGCTTGCCGGCCGGGTGGGGCGAGGTGACGCTGTCGCTGGTGGCGAAGCTCGGCAGCGGCCACACGCCGAGCCGGACTCGCCCAGAGTGGTGGCTCGACTGCACGATCCCGTGGATCACGACCGGAGAGGTCCAGCAGATGCGTTCGGACCGGATCGAGGAGATCTTCCAGACCCGGGAGCGGATCAGTGCGCTGGGCCTCGCCAACTCGTCGGCAGCGGTGCATCCGTCCGGCACCGTCGTCCTCTGCCGGACCGCATCGGCCGGCTACTCGGCGATCATGGGGACCGATATGGCTACGAGCCAAGACTTCGCAACGTGGACCTGTGGGCCGCGGCTACGCCCGAGATACCTGCTGCTATGTCTACGAGCCATGCGACCCGACCTGCTCGGCCGGTTGGCGTACGGATCGACGCACAAGACCATCTACATGCCGGACATCCAGGCGCTGAAGATCCCGCTTCCGTCGATCGATGACCAGGACCGAGCGGTGGAGTCGGCGTGGCAGCGGCTGACGCGGATCGACACGGCGTGTGCTCGCCTCCACGAGCAGCTCGCCCTGCTGCGCGAGCACCGGCAGGCGTTGATCACCGCCGCCGTTACCGGGGAGCTGGCTGTGCCCGGGGTGGCGGCATGAACCACGACGAGATCCTGGCGCTGCTGGCGGACCTCGAATCGGACCGGGTCGAGCGCAAGGCGTCGCTCAGCGACGAAGACCGGGCTCGGGAGGCGATCTGCGCGTTCGCCAACGACCTGCCGGGCCATGGGG
>JBBJOU010000034.1:0-11255 GCA_037724305.1 Acidimicrobiales bacterium | reverse complement strand
TGGCCGGGGTGCCCGCCGTTGTCGGCCAGCACCGCCCGGGTGGCGGCGACCACGGCCGGCATCGGCGCCGCGATCACCGCCGGGTCGAGGTTGCCCTGCAGGGCGACGGCGCGCCCGATGCGGCTCCGGGCGGTGGCGAGCGGGGTGCGCCAGTCGACGCCGACGACGTCGGGGCCGGCCGTCGCCATGAGGTCGAGCAGTTCGCCGGTGGTGACCCCGAAGTGGATCCCCGGCGCCCCCAGGTCGGCCACCCCCTCGAACACCCGCCGGCTGTGGGGGAGCACATGGCGCTCGTAGTCGGCCGGCGACAGTGCCCCCGCCCACGAGTCGAACAGCTGGAACGCTCGCGCCCCGGCGCGGAGCTGGCTGCGCAACGAGGCGATGGCCAGTTCGGCGAGGGTGGCCAGCAGGTCACCGAACAGGACCGGGTCGCCGTGCATCAACGCCTTGGTGGCGAGGTAGGTGCGCGACGGGCGACCCTCGACGAGGTAGCTGGCCACCGTGAACGGCGCCCCGGCGAAGGCGATGAGCGGCACCTGGGCCGGCAGGTCGCGTACGACGGCGCGCACTGCCTGCACCACGTAGGGGGTGTCGACGTCGGCTTCGAGGGGGCGCAGCCGGGCGAGGTCGGCCCGTCCGGCGAAGGGGCGCTCGACCACCGGGCCGGTGCCGGGGGCGACGTCGACGCCGAACCCGATGGCGGCGACCGGCACCACGATGTCGCTGTAGAGGATGGCGGCGTCGACGCCGTAGCGGCGCACCGGCTGGAGGGTGATCTCGGCGGCGAGGTCGGCCTGGGCGATGGCGTCGAGGATCGATCCGTCGCCCCGCACGGCGCGGTACTCGGGCAGCGACCGCCCGGCCTGGCGCATGAACCACACCGGTACGACGTCGTGGGGCTCGGCGCGGCAGGCGGCGAGGAACGGCGGCGTGGCAACCGGGGCGCCGGACGGCGGGGGAGCGGATGGTGGTCCGGCGGCGGGCGGCATGTGCCACGATCGTGCCATGCGCCGATCCATCGATGACCACCCACAGCGACCGGAGGACGTCCCTCCCGGCGACGACGACGAGCTCCGAGCCGTGTCGTGGGCGGTGGCCGTCAGCGACGACTACGACGACGCCGAGCCCCGAGTCGTCCTCACCGTCGAGGAGGTGGGGGCGCACGGCCAGGGCGTCGTCGCCCACCTCACGGCGACCTCGGCGCGCCGGCTCCGGGTGGCGCTGCGCGACGCCTTGCGCGAGGTGGGCGAAGACCCGGGCAGTTGACGCCCCCGTGACCGTCGGCGATCGGGCAGCCTGGCCGGCGTGTACGTGTTCGCCTTCGACCACCCCCACGGGGTCGCGCCCGGTCGGCTGGCCCCGCTGCTGGGCGCCAAGGGGGCGGCGCTGGCCGAGATGACCTCGGTGCTCGATCTGCCCGTCCCGCCCGGGTTCACCATCACCACCGACGCCGGCCGGGTGGTGGCCGGCGGCGGCTGGCCCGACGGGCTCGACGACGAGATCGCCGAGCACGTCGCCCGCCTGGAGGCCGCCGTCGGCCGCCGCTTCGGCGACCCCGACGAACCCCTGCTGGTGAGCGTGCGTTCGGGTGCCGACCGCTCGATGCCGGGGATGATGGACACCGTGCTCGACGTCGGGCTGGGCGATCGTTCGGTGCGGGGCCTGGCCCGGCGAACAGGGGGCGAGCGCTTCGCGTGGGACTGCTACCGCCGCCTGATCGACGGGTTCTCCCGGGTCGTGATCGGCATCGACGTCACGTCCGAGCTGGGCGCAACCGAGGTCGATGTCGACGTCGACGAGCGGCGCGCCGGCTGCGAGCGGGCGCTGGCGGCGGTGGCGGCACGGACCGGCGAGACGTTCCCGCAGGACCCGGCGCAGCAGCTGCACCGGGCGATCGCCGCCGTCTTCTCGTCGTGGGGCACGCCCCGGGCGGCCGCCTACCGGGCGCGCCAGGGCATCGCCGACGACCCCGGCACCGCGGTGAGCGTGCAGACCATGGTGTTCGGCAACCGGGACGATCGTTCCGGCACCGGGGTCGCCTCCACGCGCGACCCCTCGACCGGCGAGGCCCGCCCCGTCGGCGACTTCCTGGTTCGGGCCCAGGGTGACGACGTCGTGGCCGGCGCCCACGCCACCGATGGCCTCGACGGGATGGCCGCTCGGTTCCCGGAGCGCCACGCCGAGCTGCTCGACGTGTTCGCCCGCCTGGAGGCCCACCACCGCGACCTGTGCGAGGTGGAGTTCACCATCGAGACCGACCGGCTCTGGGTGCTGCAGGCCCGGATCGGCACCCGCACCGGGGCGGCGGCGCTCCGCATGGCCGTGGAGATGGTGGACCGGCCCGGCTGGCACCTCGCGAGGGACGAGGCGCTGCTGCGGGTGACCGGGGAGCACCTGCGACAGGTCATGCGACCCGGCTTCGACGCCGGCGAGGCCGAGGTGATGGTCGTCGGCCGACCCGCCTCGCCGGGCGCGGCCGTGGGGCAGGCGTGCTTCAGCGCCGCCGCCGCCATCGACGCGGCCGACCGGGGCGACGCAGTGATCCTCGTCCGGGCCGAGACCTCGCCCGAGGACGTGCCCGCCATGGGGGTGGCCGCCGGCGTGCTGACCGCCACCGGCGGGCCGGCCAGCCACGCGGCGGTGGTGGCGCGGGGCTGGGGCATCCCGGCGGTGGTCGGCGCCGCCATCCACATCGACGGGGAACAGTTCACCGCCGGTGGCGTCACCGTCGAGGCCGGCGCACTGGTGTCGATCGACGGCTCGACCGGCGAGGTCGCCGTGGGCGCCCGTCGGCGACGCCCGGCCGGGCAGGACCCGGCGCTGGTGACCCTCCTCGGTTGGGCCGACGACGCGGTCGCCGAGCGCGGCGGCGCCCCGGTGGGTGACGACCCCGCCGCGCGCCTGGCCGCCGCCCACCGCGCCCTGGGCCTCGGTCCTCCATCGGAGCGGTGACCAGGTCCTCAGGCCCGCCGGAGGATCGCCACCACCTCGGCGGCGTCCGGCCCGGCGAGCAGGGCGCGGGTGGAGCGCTGCGCCTGCCGGGCCACCGGGTCACGACGCGTGGGGTCCATCGTGCGGCCGTCCATCTCCGCTATGTCGGCGGCGCCGGGCTGCACGACGAGCACCGGGGTGCCCCGCCGGCGGATGGCCGCCACCTCGCGGTCGACCTGGGTCCGGGCCGCGACCCTCGACAACGCCTGGGGCGAGGGCCGAAGGGAGCGGAACCGCCCGGCCATGGGCGCGGAGACGATCACGGCGTCGAAGGCGAGGTCGGCCAGCAGGTCAGCGTTGGTGGTGGAGTGGACTCCCCCGTCGATGTGCTCGGCGCCGCCGATGCGTACCGGGGCGAGCACGCCCGGCACCGCGCACGAGGCCTGCACGGCGAGGGCGAGGTCGGGCTCCGGGTCGGCGACGGCGTCGCGACCGAACACCACCCGGCGCCCGTCGGCGAGGCGGACCGCGACCACCCACGTCGCCATCGGTGGCCAGCGCTCACCGCCGGAAAGTTCTCGGAGGCGGTCGCCGATGCCGTCGGTGGACGTCGCCCCCCTCGGCAGCACGCCGGCAAGGCCGAGCAGCGGTCGCCACGGCCACGGTGGCCACGAGGCGTTGAGGGCGAGACGGGGGTTGGCCGGCCACGCCGACGGCGGTCGCTGCGGGCGTACCGGCAGTTCGTCGACGGGCCCCATCCGGGCCACGAGCGTCGCTCCCGCCGGCGAGAGAGGCGTGCCGGTGGCCCGGGCGAGGTGGTCGCCGGGGCTGAGGCCGGCCCGGAGGCTGGCGGCCACGACCGAGCCCGCCGAGGTCCCCACCACCACATCAGCGGCGCGAGCGTCCCAGCTCGTGTCGGCGTCGAGGGCGGCGAGCACGCCGGCGTGCCAGGCGCTGCCGACGACGCCACCCGCCCCCAGCACCAGCCCGATCGACGGCATCACTGCTCGGGGGCTGCGCTCCATCACCGTCGCCATGCTCGCGGCTCACCGCCGCCATCCGGGCATTCGCAACAAGGGGAACCCGCCACCCCCGACGATCGTTGGCCCGTCCGGGCGCGCGACTTCGGCCCTTCCCAGCACGACCGAGACCTGCGAAGGTGGACCCATGGCGATCGACAGTGGCAAGCACCCGTACGGTGCGATCGGCCTCGACGGCCCCGACCCCGCGTCCGAGAGCGCCGCCGCCCCGGAGGCGGCCGACGACGACGACGGCGTCGTCCTGCGCGGCGGCGCCTCGGTCACCGACGATGCCGGGGGCGCCGACAAGGATCTCGAGCGGGAAGCAGTCGCCGACGACGGCGACCAGGTGATCAAGGGCGCCGAGGTCTCCGACACCAAGGCCCTCGAGCGTGACCTCGACCTCGACGACGATCTCGACGCCGCCGGAACCGGCTCGTCGACACCGTCGGGCGAGCTCGCCACCGACGACGTCGGCCAGAAGGGAGCGCTCGACGACCTCGACGACGACGACCTCGCCGATGCCGGCAAGGGCGCGGTCACGACCGCCCTGACCGACGTCGATCCCCCCAGCCCGGTCGACGACGCCGAGCCGGACGACGACCTCGGCCTGAACGCCGCCGTCGACGACAACCTCGACGACGTTGACGACGACCTCGACACCCTCACCGCCGACGAGGGCACGAAGCTGCTCGACGTCAGCGACGTCTTCGACCTCGACGACATCGGCGCCGCCGACCCGGGGGCCGACGACGGCCTCGACAGCGACCTCGCCGGCTCCAAGGGCGCGCTGTCCGGCTTCGACGCCGAGGGGCCCGACGACGGCTCCAGCAACCAGGACCTCGACGACGACGCCGTCGACGACGGCGACGACGGCGGTGGCCTGAAGGGCATCGCCGACCTCTTCGGCTAGCCCGGCCCGGTCCCGGGCGGGCGACACCCGCCGCTGCGTGCGCCGCCGGCGCCGGCGAACCGATATCGTGGTGCGCCCCCGGGCGCCGCGTCCTGGGGGCCGTTGCACCCCGCCGTGACCGTCCATCCCGATCTCGAGGCCGAGCAGGCACGCATCGATCACGCCTACGCGTGCCTCGACGCGGCCCGGGCCGCCGCCTCCCGCCTCGAGACCATGGTCGAGGTCGGCCGGGGCGGTACCGAGCAGGCCCGCTTCGAGCGCGACGTCATCTGGGACACCGTCGCCGCCCGGCTGCGCACCCTCCAGCTGGGTGACGCCTCGCTGGTGTTCGGGCGCATCGACCGGGCGGCCGACGACGTCGCCACCGGGAGCCGGCATCGGGATGCGAGCGGCAACGGCAACGGGAGCGGGAATGGTGCCGATGACGTCGGCGTGACTGCTGGCGACGCCTTCTACATCGGCCGGGTGGCGGTGGCCGACGAGCAGCGCGAGCCGATCGTGGTCGACTGGCGGGCGCCGGTCGCGGAGCCGTTCTACCGGGCCACCGGTCGCGAGCCCATGGGCCTCCTGCGCCGCCGGCACTTCGCCACCCGGGGCCGCACCCTGCTCGGCATCGAGGACGAGCTCTTCGGCGAGGCCACCCGGGCCATCGGCCGGGCGCGCGCCGACGATGGCGACGACCGACGGGGTGAGCTCACCGGGCACGGCTCGCTCATCGCCGCCCTCGAGACGAGCCGCACCGGCCACCTCGGCGACATCGTGGCGACCATCCAGGGTGAGCAGGACGAGATCATCCGGGCGCCGCTCCCCGGCGTGCTCGTCGTCCAGGGCGGCCCGGGCACGGGCAAGACCGTCGTGGCCCTGCACCGGGCGGCCTACCTGCTCTACACGCACCGCTTCCCGCTGGAGGGCCAGGGCGTGCTGGTGGTGGGGCCCAACCGCCTCTTCCTCGGCTACATCGAGCAGGTCCTCCCCTCGCTCGGCGAGGCCGGCGTCGAGCTGGCCGTGCTCGCTGACCTCCTGGTCGACGGCGCCGCCTCGGTGCGGGGCTACGACGCGCCCGCCACCGCCCGGGTGAAGGGCGACCCGCGGATGGTCGCGGTGCTGGCCAAGGCCGTCCAGGACCGCCGGCGGCCTCTGCGCGAGGACCTGGCCGTGGGCTACGGGCTCCAGGTGCTGCGCCTGAGCGCGGCCCGCTCCGGCCGCATCGTCGCCGATGCCCGGCGGCGCGCCCGCACCCACAACGGCGGGCGCAAGCTGATCGAGCAGGCCTTCTTCGACGCCCTCGCCGCCGGGGCCCGCCAGCCCGTCGATCCCATCGAGGCGCGCGACCGGCTCCGGGGCACGCCGGCAGTGCGCGAGGCGTTGGAGCGCATGTGGCCGGTGCTCACACCGGCAGAGCTGCTTCACGACCTGTTCGGCTCCCGCGCCCTCCTGCGCCTGGCCGGCACGGGCCGGCTCACCGAGGCCGAGCAGGAGGCCCTGCACCGGCCCCGTCACGCCACGGCCGGCGACGTCGTCTTCACCAACGACGACGTGCCCCTGCTCGACGAGGCCCGGGCGCTGCTCGGCCCCCGCCCGAAACGGGGTTCCGGGAAGGGGCCCCGCCCCCTGGCCGGGCGCACGGCGAACGGCGCGGTGGTGGGCGACGAGGAGGCCCGGACCTACGGCCACGTCATCGTCGACGAGGCGCAGGACCTGTCGCCCATGCAGTTGCGGATGCTGGGGCGGCGCTCGCTCAACGGCTCGATCACCATCGTCGGCGACATCGCCCAGGCCACCGGCGCCTGGGCGCATGCCGACTGGGACGAGATCCTGGCCCTGCTGCCCGAGAAGCGGCTGCCCCGGCGGGCGGAGCTCACCATCGGCTACCGCATCCCCGAGCAGAACATGGCACTCGCCGCCCGGGTGCTGGCGGTCGCCGCCCCCGACCTCTCGCCGCCCAGCTCCGTGCGCGGCGACGGCGCCGCGCCGCGCGTGGTGCCCGCCGCCACCGAAGCCGACCGTGCGCTGGTCGACGCCGTGGCTGGCGTCACGGTCGAGGAGCGCGACGCCGTGGGCACCGGCAACGTGGCCGTGATCTGCCCGTCCACGTTGGTCGAGGCGGTGTCGGCGGCGCTCTCCCGCGCCGGGGTCGAGCACGGCATCGCCCCCCGCAGCGGGCTCGATGCCCAGGTCACGGTGGTGCCGGTCAGCGTGGTGAAGGGACTCGAGGTGGACGCCTCGGTGGTGGTCGAGCCGGCGGGGATCGTGGCCGAGGAGGCCCAGGGCCCGCGGGCGCTGTACGTCGCCCTCACCCGCTCGACCAAGCGCCTGGCCCTCGTCCACGCCGCGCCGTTGCCGTCCTACCTGGTCCTGCCCGCCCCGACGGGGCCGAACTGAACCCTCGGTGAACAACTGGGCCGGTGCGCGCCTCGTTGAGAGGGGCGGGGGGTAGAAGGAACCGATGGCGCAGCCGACGGTCGAGGGATTCCGTGAGGTGCGCGTCCGCACCGAGGCGCTGGCCGCCCCGTTGTCGGCTGAGGACCAGGTCGTCCAGTCGATGCCCGACTGCTCGCCCACCAAGTGGCACCGGGCCCACACCACCTGGTTCTTCGAGACCTTCGTGCTCGTGCCTCACGTCGCCGGCTACCAGCTGGTCGAGCCCGCCTACGCCTACCTGTTCAACAGCTACTACGTCACCGTCGGCCCCCGTCACACCCGCACCGAACGGGGCATGATCACCCGGCCCGGTGGCGCCGAGGTGGCCGAGTACCGCCGCCGGGTCGACGACGCCGTGCTCGACCTCCTCGCCGGCGACGGTGGTGACGACCCGGTGGTCACCACGCTGGTCGAGCTCGGTCTGCACCACGAGGAGCAGCACCAGGAGCTGCTGCTCATGGACGCCAAGCACCTGCTCGCCCAGAGCCCGCTGCTGCCGGCCTACGACCCCGACCTCGCCGGGCCGTCCACCGGCGACCCCGGCCCCGACCGGTGGGTCGACCACCCCGGTGGCGTGGTCGAGATCGGCCATGGCGGGCGCGGCTTCGCCTACGACAACGAGTCGCCGCGCCACGAGGTGTTACTCGCCCCCTTTGAGCTGGCCGACCGCACGGTGACGTGCGGCGAGTGGCGGTCCTTCGTCGACGACGGCGGCTACCGCCGGCCCGAGCTGTGGTTGTCCGACGGGTTCGCCACCGTCACCGAGCTCGGCTGGGAGGCCCCCGCCTACTGGCACCGCGACGGCGCCGGTTGGCAGGTGTTCACCCTGGGCGGGCTCCGGCCCCTCGCCCCCCACGAGCCGGTGGTGCACATCAGCTACTACGAGGCCGACGCCTACGCCCGGTGGGCAGGCCTGCGTCTGCCCACCGAGGCCGAGTGGGAGACCGTCACCGCCCCGCTCGCCGCCGAGGCGGTGCCCGGCGGGTTCCTCGATCCCAGCGTGCTGCACCCTCGCCCGGCGGGACCCGCTCTGGGCGGCCCGCCCCGCCAGCTCCTCGGCGAGGTGTGGGAGTGGACCGCCAGCCCCTACGTCGCCTACCCCGGCTTCCGCCCGGCGGCCGGTGCGGTCGGCGAGTACAACGGGAAGTTCATGGTGAACCAGCACGTGCTGCGGGGCGGGTCCTGCGTCACGCCCCTCGGCCACGCCCGTCCGACGTACCGCAACTTCTTCCCGCCCGCCGCCCGCTGGGCCTTCGCCGGCCTCCGCCTGGCCCGCGACCCCGACGGCGTAGGGGTAGGGGCCCCCGCCCCGACGAACTGACCGAGTTCCGGACCGTCGGTGCGCGCTGCGGCGCGCCCGCCCCCTGCCCAGGAGCCGCCGTGCCCCCCGCCCCCGCCCCGCTCACCGTCGACGTCCGCCTCGACCCCGCCACCTGGCACGCCCACCTGGCCGAGGCGACCCGGGACGGGTTGACGTCGACGCCCAGGCACACCCCGCCGGTGTGGTTCTACGACGACCTCGGCTCGAAGCTGTTCGACGAGATCACCCGCCTCCCGGAGTACTACCCCACTCGCGCCGAGCGGGCGGTGCTGGCGATGTGCGCCGACGAGGTGGCCGAGCGCACCGGTGCCGACACCCTGGTCGAGCTCGGCTCGGGAACGTCGGAGAAGACCCGTTTGCTGCTCGACGCCCTCGCGGCACGCGGCGCGCTGGCCTGCTTCGCGCCGCTCGATGTGAGCGAGGCCACGCTGCGCGAGGCCGCCGCCGCCGTGGCCGCCGAGCACCCCGACGTCGCCGTGCACGCCGTGGTGGGCGACTTCCTGGCCCACCTCGACGCCATCCCCGCTGCCGCCACCGCCGGCGGCCGGCGCCTCGTCGCCTTCCTGGGTGGCACCGTCGGCAACCTCGACCCGTCGGCCCGGGCGGCCGTCCTGCGCCGCCTGGCCGCCCTGCGGGCGCCGGGCGACGGCGTGCGGCTCGGCCCCGACCGGCTCAACGACCCAGACCGCCTGGTCGCCGCCTACGACGACGCCGCCGGGGTCACCGCCGCCTTCAACCGCAACAGCCTCGAGGTGATGAACCGCGAGCTGGGCGCCGACTTCGACGCCGACGCGTTCGACCACGCCGCCTGCTTCGACGAGGCCAACGGCTGGATCGAGATGCGTCTCGTGGCCCGGCGCCCGCAGCGGGTACGGGTGCGGGGCCTCGACGACCTCGTCGTCGACTTCGCCGCCGGCGAGCACCTGCGCACCGAGATCTCGACCAAGTTCACCGAGCCCCAGGTCCGCGCCGAGCTCGCCGCCGCCGGCCTCCCGGTGGACGCGACGTGGACCGATCCGGACGGCGACTTCCTCGTCACCCTCGCCCGCGTGGCGAGCTGAGGGAGGCGCTCGAGACGCGCTACAGATGGCGGGTGAGGACCGGGTTCCGTTTCGCCCGGGACACGAAGATCCGTTCGACGAGCCACTCGACGCCGAGGTACAGGCCGAGGACGACGACGACGAGCACCACCGCCAGGGTGAAGGTCATGAGGGCCATGCCGGCGAGGGCGCCGAGCTTCCAGAGCCCGCCCCACAACCACGACAGCGCCACCGGGACCACGATCGCCGCCGCCACCGCCCCGGCGGCGAACCCGAGCGCGCCCCAGCCGAAGGAGGTCGCCAGGGCGAGGGCGACCTTCGCCCAGAGGACGAGCGCCGCCACCCCGAACACCGCCACCCACAGGGCGACGCGCGCAGCCCGAAGGCCGCCCTGTTTCCACTGCGTTCGCAACGCCACCGCCGCCCACATCACCCACCGGCGGCTGAGCGGCACCCCGGTCTCGCCCATCGCGTCGCGGAAGAGGATGTCGGCCTGCGCCGAGGAGACCGACGTGTGGTCCTGCAGGTTGTCGTGCAGCAGGGCCGCCAGCGTGTGGCGGCCGTAGCGGGGGACGAGCCAGGTGAGGAAGCGGGGGACCGACGCCAGGTCGGTGACGTCGTCCTCGGGGACGTCGAAGCGGTTCGTCCCGTCGTCGAACCTGAAGGGCTGGGCCAACCGGAACGTCTTGGCGTCGACCTGGCGCAACAGCACCTCGGCCCACCGGTCGCTGGCCCACTTGCGGAACGGACCGGTGGGCTGGTCCGGGCCGCCGGTACCGGGCACCAACCCGATGAACCCGCGGTGCACGCGCGTGATGGCGTCGTCGACGATCTCGGCCTCGGTGCGCCGGTCTCCCTGCTCGTCGCGCATCCCTTGCCACAGCTCGCGCAACAGCGCCGCGCTCTGCTCGGTGATCGTGACCTCGGGCATGTCCGCCTCCCTTGTCGTCCCGGCCGACGCTACGACGACGGCGTCGATGCTGCCCGACGAGGAGGCCGCCGGGTCAGTGCGTCAGCGCTCACCGCCGCCGAGCAGGGGGCGGGTGCTGCGCACCAGCGCGGCGAGCACGGCGGCGGGAGCGAGGAGCCAGAAGGGGCGCTGGAGCCACCAGGCGGCGTCGGGCTCGGCGCCGAGGGTCCAGCCGGCGG
Source organism: Acidimicrobiales bacterium (assembly GCA_037724305.1). Lineage (GTDB taxonomy): Bacteria > Actinomycetota > Acidimicrobiia > Acidimicrobiales > JACDCH01 > JBBJOU01. Next base: position 461 of record JBBJOU010000034.1, on the reverse strand, counting down.
CTTCCACGGTGAGCACGACGGCCACGAGCGCCACCATGTGCAGCAGGTAGACGGGCAGGGCGATGGCGCTGGCGCGGGCCACCAGCGCTGCCCCTCGCGGCCGGGCGAAGGCGGCGGCCAGGCGGGGGCGGAGCAGGAGGAGCAGGCCCAGGTGGCAGCAGGCCAGGGCCACGATGGGCAGCGTGGTCGGGAACAGGTTGCCGATGGGATCGGTGGTGGTGGCCACCATGGCCCGGGGATAGGGCCCGAGGTTCGTGAGGAGCACCAGGCCGGCGAGGCCACCGACGAAGAGCGCCCGGCCGTGGGCGGCGGCGGGGGGGGCGGCGGGGGCGCCCCCCCCCCCCGGGGGCCCCCCCCCCGGGGGGGGGCGGCGGGGGGGGGGGGCGCGCCGCGGGGGCCCCCCCCCCCGCGCCGGGGGCCCGGACGAGCTTCCGAGACGCCACCGGCGAGGCGAGCCCGAG
>JBBJOU010000033.1:0-11382 GCA_037724305.1 Acidimicrobiales bacterium | reverse complement strand
TGGTCGACCGGAACAGCAACAACGACGGCGCAGCCGGCCACGCCCTTGACAGCGGCGAAGCCACTGGGACGGCGCAGCCGTCGGAAGCCGTCAGTGCTGGTTGTCGCCGCCGAAGATCTCGCTGACGCTGGTGTCCTCGAACACGGCGTCGATGGCGTCGGCGACGATCTCGGCAACCGACAGGACCTCGAGCTTGTCGAGCAGCTTGTCGCCGGAGATGGGCACGGTGTTGGTGACGACCACCTTGGAGATCACCGAGTTCTTCAATCGGTCGACGGCGGGGCCCGAGAGCAGGCCGTGGGTGGCGAGCGCCCACACCTCGGTGGCGCCCTCGGCGACCAGGATGTCGGCGGCGGCCACGATGGTGCCGGCGGTGTCGATCATGTCGTCGATGAGGATGCAGCAGCGGCCGGCGACATCGCCGATGACCCCGCGAGCCTCGACCCGGTTGGCGGTGCCCTTCACGTGGCGCTTGTGGACGAAGGCCAGCTCGGTGCCCAGCTTCTGGCTGTAGCGCTCGGCCACCTTCACCCGGCCGGCGTCGGGCGACACCACGACGACGTCGTCGGGGGCCGTGCGCCGGACGTGGTCGAGCAGCACCGGCTCGGCGGTGAGGTGGTCGACCGGCGAGTTGAAGAACCCTTGGATCTGGCCGGAGTGCAGGTCGACCGACACCATCCGGTTGGCGCCGGCGACGCTGATCAGGTCGGCCAGCAGCTTGGCGGTGATCGGCTCCCGGCCTTCAGCCTTGCGGTCCTGGCGGGAGTAGCCGTAGTAGGGGCACACGGCGGTGACCCGCTTGGCCGAGGCCCGCTTGGCGGCGTCGATCATGATCAGCATCTCCATGATCGAGGCGTTGATCGGCTCGGCGTGCGACTGGATGATGAAGACGTCGGTGCCCCGGACGGACTCGTCGAAGCGGCAGTGGATCTCGCCGTTGGTGAAGCGGCGGATGTTGGGTTCGCCCAGCGGTACGTCGAGGTGATCGGCGATCTCAGCCGCCAGCGCCGGGTGCGACGTCCCGGAGTAGAGGCGCAACGTCTTCTTGGCCACGACCTCGAACGGCACGTCAACTCCTCGAACGGTTGAGGTCCTGGCCCGGCGTCGCGTCACTCCGGCAGCCCTGGCTCCGGGCTCGCAGCGTAGTGCGGCCCGGTCCGCACCCCGGTCGGCACCCGGGCCCCGGGGCCGAGGACGGCGAAGGGCCCCACGACGGCGTCGTTGCCGACCTCGGCCTCCCGGGCGACGGTGGACTCGAGCACGGCCCGATCGCCGATCCGGCAGTCGACCAGGCGGGTACCCGGGCCCAGCTCAGCGCCGGCGCCCACCGTCGTGCGGCCCTGCACCACCACCCCGGGGAAGAGGGTGACGTCGGGTGCGAGGGTGACGGTCACGTCGACGTAGGTGCTGGCCGGGTCGACCATGGTGACCCCCGCCCGCAGCCAGCGGTCGTTAGTGCGGCGACGGAGCTCGGCCTCGGCCGCCGCCAGCTGGGGACGGTCGTTGACGCCCTGCGTTTCGGCCCCATCGGCAGCGGCGACCGCGGCGACCGGGTGGCCGGCGCCGGTCAGCACGGCGACGACGTCGGTGAGGTAGTACTCGCCTTGGCTGTTGTCGGGGCTCACCCGGCGCAGGGCCGGGGCCAGGAGGTTGTGCCGGAAGGCGTAGATGCCGGTGTTGATCTCGATGAGGGCCGCCTCCTCGGGGGTGGCGTCGCGCTGCTCGACGATGCGGGCGACGCGCCCCTTGGCGTCGCGCACGACCCGGCCGTAGCCCGTTGGGTCACCGAGCACGGCGGTGAGCACGGTGGCGGCCGCGCCCGAGGACCGGTGCTCGGCCACGAGGGCGGCGACGGTGGTCGGGCGCAGGAGCGGGGTGTCCCCGGGGAGCACGAGGACGTCGGCGTCGTCGCCGTCGCCGCCCTCGTGGTCGAAGGCGGTGAGGGCCACAGCCACGGCGTCGCCGGTGCCCCGCTGCACCCGTTGCTCGACGAAGGTGAGCGGCGGGTGGTCGTCCTGCTCCGACAGCTTCTTGGTGACCCGTTCGGCGCCATGACCGACCACGACCACGCAGCGGTCGAGAGGGACGTCGCGCAGGGCGTCGAGGACATAGACCACCATCGCCCGCCCGCACAGCAGGTGCAGCGGCTTGGGGCGGGTGGAGCGCATCCGGGTGCCCTCGCCGGCGGCGAGGACGACAGCGGCGAGAGGGGCGCCGGGCGCCGGGTCGACCATGCTCCCCGTGCTCGTGCCGCCGCTACTTGCCGGCGGCGCGGCGCTGCCAGCGGGTGCGCTTCAGCATCTTCTTGTGCTTCTTCTTGCGCATGCGCTTGCGGCGCTTCTTGATCAGCGATCCCATGAGGCCGACGACGATAGCGGTGATCGCTGGCCGCCACCAAGCGTCGGTCACCTAACCTCGGCCGGGCACAGGCACCCGTCGGGGGTAGTTCAACTGGCAGAACGGCAGCCTTTGGAGCTGCATGTTGGAGGTTCGAGCCCTCCCCCCCGAGCCCCGCTCTACGCCGTGCCCCACCCGGCCGCGACGGTCTGGACGACGGTGGCGCCGGCGATGTCGGGGAAGGCGCCGTCGACGAACCAGGTGGCGCCGCTGCCGGCGAGGACGGGGGTGGCGCCGGTGGCGTCGCCGAGACGGTCGCGCCACTCGACGAGGCGCGGCTCGACGGCGAGGGCGGCGGGCTCGAGGTCGTTGGCGGCGGCGCCGGTGGGGCCGCCGAGGTCGTCCCAGCGGGCGTAGACGGCTGGCGTCGGGCACCCGAACGGGGGGATGAGCAGGGTGACGGTCCGCTCCTCGAACGCGAGGGGCTTGACCACGTCGCCGACGCCGGTGACCCGGGCCCGACCTCCGACCACGCAGAAGGGCACATCGGAACCGAGGCCGGCGGCGGTCGCCGGGTCGGTGACGCCGGCCCAGCGCAGGACGGCGGCGGCGTCGGCCGAGCCGCCGCCGAGGCCGGCGCCGGCAGGGATGCGCTTGCGCAGCACCACCTCGGCGCTGCGCCCGGCGGCGGCGAGCGCCCGGCGCACCAGGTTGGTCCCGTCGGCCGGCACCGGGAGGCCGAGCCCGCCGGTCTCGTCGATGACCGCGAGCAGTTCGCCCTCGGCGATGGTCAGCTCGTCGGCGAGGTCGACGGTGACCAGCTCGGCGTCGAGCAGGTGGTAGCCGTCGGCGCGGACGCCGGTGATGCGCAGCGACCGGGTGAGCTTGGCCGGCGCCCGGACCACGAGCGGCACCGAGATGGTGAGCGGTACGCCGAGGCCGAACTCGTCCTCGTAGGGGGCGGGGACGTCGACGGGCACACGCGCGACCCTAGGAGGTGACCGCCGGGGCGGCGACCGCCAGGCGCCCCCAGTCGTCGATGGCCAGCTGCTCCGCCCGGGCCTCGGGGCGCACGCCGGCGGCGGCGAACTGCTCGGTGCTCACCTGACCGGCGAGGGCCCGGCGCAGCATCTTGCGGCGCTGGCCGAAGCCGGCCCGCACGAGGGCGAAGAGCCGATCGGGGTCGGCGGCGGGGGCCGGCGCCGGCCGCCGCACGATGCGCACGAGGGCCGACTCCACTCGGGGGCGGGGCACGAACACCGTGGGGGCGACGATGCCGGTCACCTCGGCGGTGGCGTGGTAGGCCACCTTCACCGACGGGATGCCGTAGGCCCGGCTGCCGGGGCCGGCGGCGAGGCGCTCGCCGGCCTCGCGCTGCACCATCACGAACAGCGACCCGACGGCGGGCACGTCGTCGAGCACGTCGAGCACCAGCGGCGTGGCCACGTTGTAGGGCAGGTTCGCCACCAGCGACCACGCGCCGGGGGCCGGTGCGAGCACCGCGTCCCAGTCGAGGGCCATGGCGTCGCCCTCGACCACCCGCACCCCGGGCGCCCGCTCGGCGACGACGGCACGCAGGGCGGGCAGCACGTAGCGGTCGATCTCGACGGCGACGACATCGGCCCCGGTCTCGGCCAGGGCCAGGGTGAGCGACCCGAGGCCGGCGCCGATCTCGACCACGCGGTCGCCGGGGCCGACGCCGGCCAGTCGGGCGATGCGGCGCACCGTGTTGGGATCGACCACGAAGTTCTGCCCGAGCGCCCGGCTGGGCTCGAGCCCGTGGCGCTCCAGCAGCTCGGCGACCTCCGTGCGGGTGAGGGTCACCGGTCCTGGTCGAGGCGGTAGGCATGCGTGGCGTTGGCCCAGGTGACCTCGGCGATCGCCTCGACCGCCTCGTCCCGTGCGGCGGCCAGCGCCGCCCCCACCGCCGGGACCCACGCCGGCCGGTTGCGCCGGCCCCGGTGGGGCACCGGGGCCAGGTAGGGGCTGTCGGTCTCGACCAGCAACCGATCGGGTGGGCACAGCACCGCGGCGGCGCGGACGTCGGCGGCCGACGGGAACGAGGCGATGCCCGAGAACGACAGCCACGCCCCGAGATCGAGACAGCGGCGAGCCTCCTCGGGACCGCCGGTGAAGCAGTGGAAGACGGTGCGGGCGGGCACGCCCTCCGTCGCGAGGGCGGCGAAGGTCTCGGCCCACGCCTCGCGGGTGTGGATCACCAGCGTGCGGTCGTGGCGGTGGGCCATGGCGATCTGGGCCACGAACACGTCGCGCTGCACGTCTCGGGGCGAGTGGTCGTAGTGGAAGTCGAGGCCGCACTCCCCGACCGCCACCACCTCGGGCTCGGCCAGGAGCGCCTCGATGCCCGGGAGGGCATCGGCGGCGACGGCGGCCAGGGCGTCGTGGGGGTGGACGCCGGCGGTGGCGAACACGACACCGGGCAGCGACCGGGCGATGCGCAGGTAGGCCAGCGACTGGGCCAGCTCGCAGCCCACGGTGATGAGCCGTTCGACGCCGGCGGCGGCCGCCTCCGCCACCTGGGTGGCGGCGACGCCGGGATCCTCGTCGAGGTGGCAGTGGTCGTCGGTCCAGCGCATGACTCAGGCCGAGCTCAGCGCTCGACCTGGATGCGGGGGAAGAGCGGGGCGCCCTTCTCGACGGGGAGGCCGCCGGGGTAGGCGCCCCAGACGGCCGCCGCCGGGAGGCGCTGATCGGTCGGCGCGCCGGGGAGGCCGATGCGGCGCCACAGCTCGGCGCACGCCGCCGGGACCGCCGGGCTGGCCAGGACGGCGACGATGCGCAGCGCCTCGAGGGCGTCGCCGAGCACGGCGTCGACGTCAGGGCCGGGGTCGAGCTTCCACGGCTCCGCCGCCTCGAGCAGGGCGTTGGTCTCGCGAATGATGCGCCAGGTGGCGTCGAGGGCGACCGACGGTTGCACGTCGGCCCACGCCTTGGCCGTTGCGGTGTAGGCCTCGGCCGTCACCGGGGCGAGCGGGCTGTCGGGGCGGGGGGCGGGACCGATGCCGGCGCACTTCTTGGCCACCACCGTCGCCACCCGCGACAGGAGGTTCCCGAGGTTGTTGGCGAGATCGGCGTTGTAGCGGTCGACCATGCGCTCGTAGCTGAAGTCGCCGTCGGGGCCGAAGGGGGCGTCGTGGAGGAAGTGATGGCGGAACCCGTCGACCCCGAAGTCCTCGACGAGGCGCGACGGCGCGATGTCGGTGAGCGAGGCCGGGCCGTGCACCGTCTTGCTCAGCTTCTCGCCGCCGAGGAGGAGCCACCCGTGCACGTGGAGCCGGTGCGGCGGTTCCAACCCGGCGGCCATGAGCATCGCCGGCCAGTACACGCAGTGGAAGCGGATGATCTCCTTCCCGATGAGGTGGTGCACCGCCGGCCACCACGTGGCGAAGCGGTCGTCATCACTGCCGAACCCGACGGCGGTGGCGTAGTTGATGAGGGCGTCGTACCAGACGTAGAAGACGTGGCCCGGGGCCCACGGCACGGGTACACCCCAGTCGAGCGAGGTGCGGGTGATCGACACGTCGTCGAGCCCCTGGCGCAGGAAGCCGAGCACCTCGTTGCGCTTGCCTTCGGGCGTGATGACCTCGGGGTCGGCCTCGATCCAGTCGAGGAGGCGCTGCTGGTAGCGGCTGAGGCGGAAGAACCAGTTCTCCTCCTCGAGGCGCTGCACCGGTCGCCCGTGGATGGGGCAGTTGCCGTCGACCAGTTCGGCGTCGGTGTAGTACGCCTCGCACGAGACGCAGTACCAGCCCTCGTAGGTGTCGAGCTCGATGTCGCCGTTCTCGTGCACACGCGACAGGAGCGCCTGGACGGCGGCGTGGTGGCGGGGCTCGGTGGTCCGGATGAAGTCGTCGTAGCTGACGGCCAGCGAGTCCCAGGTCGCGCGGAACCGGGCGGCGTTGCGGTCGGCCTGCTCCTGGGGGGTGATGCCGGCGGCCTCGGCCGACTGGGCGACCTTCAGGCCGTGCTCGTCGGTGCCGGTGAGGAACCACGTGTCGTCGCCGAGCAAGCGGTGCCACCGGGCCAGTGAATCAGCGATCACGGTCGTGTAGGCGTGGCCGACGTGCGGGGCGTCGTTGACGTAGTAGATCGGCGTCGTGACGTAGAAGCGGTCGGGCACGGCGGCCAGCGTACGAGTCACCGGGCCGGCTCGCGAACCGGGTTCCCCGTGGCTCAGCCGGTGCCGCGCAGCGGTCTGACCTCCGCGTCCCAGCCGTCGTCGTCGGCGGTGCCGAGGGTGTCGATGCCGCGTGCCTGGCGGATGGCCTCGACCTTGCCGAGCTGCTTCTCGAGCGCCCGGCGGCGGGTGCCGGCCAGCTGGTCGTAGCTGTTCTGGGCGGTCTGGAGATGCTTGCCCAGGGCATCGAGGCGCTCGGTGAAGCGCTCCCACTGGCCGGTGAAGCCGCCGAGCACCGCCAGGATCTCATCCGCGCTGCGCTCGAGCATGAACGAGTCACACGCCTGGCGGATCACACCCAGCACGGCGAACAGCGTGAACGGCGAACACAGGACCACCCGCTGGCTTAGCGCCTCATCGGCCAGCTTCGGGTCGTGGGCGTGGAGGAAGCCGTAGACCGACTCGTTGGGCAGGAACAGCAGGACGAAGCCGACGGTGGTCTCATCCGCGTAGCCGGGCCGGCCCAGCTCGCGCACCCGCGCCCGGACATCGCGTAAGAACCCGGTGAGCGCCGAGCGGCGCTCGGTGTCGGTGTCGGCCTCCTGCCAGCGGAGGTAGCCGGCCACGGGGAACTTCACGTCCATGTGCAGCAGGCGGTCGTCGGGTAGCAGGAAGGTGAGGTCGGGGCGCGAGCCGTCGGCCAGGGTGCGTTGCTTCGCGTAGTTGACCCCCTCCACGAAGCCGGCGGCCCGCAGCACGTCCTCGGCCATCCGCTCGCCCCATTGGCCGCGCGCCTGGGGGCTCGCCAGCGCCCGGTGCAGGCCCTCGGTGGTGCCGGCCAGCACCTTGGTGACCTCTTGGGCCTCGGAGATGCGGGTGACCAGCTCGCCGTGCTGGCGGGCCCGGTCGGCCTGGAGCGAACCGACCAACTCGCCGACCTGGCGCAGGTGGGCGGCCATGTCGGTCATCTGACGGTGGATGGCCTGATTGCGGGCGTCGACATCGCGGCTGGCGCCGGCGAGGGAGGCCTCCAGGTGACCGCCCGCCACCCTCACGGCCGACTCCACCGCCTCGCGCACGGTGGCGTCGCGCTCGCTGGTGGCGATGCGGGCCGCCGCCTCGACCGCGTCGCGCACGGTGGCCTCACGCTCGGCCGCGGCGTCGGACCGCGCCCGGCGCCCGAGAGCACGGAGGAGCACGACGACGGCGACGGCGACGCCCACGAGGGCGGCGGCCACGGCGGCGAGGAGGGGAGCGACCATGCCCCCATGATCCCCGGAGGGTGTGACAGTGGGCGGGGATGGTCAGCGGCCGGCCGGGGCCAGTTGGGTCGATACCGGCCCACGGGGCAATTGCTCCCGGAAGCAGCTACCGGCTCGCGGGCCAGCCCCGTGTCCCGGCGGGGAGCAGCCAGGGCCGAACGCGGGCCCGGGAGAGGCGCGGGGCACCGGGCACCAGGCAGAGCTGCACGGCGTCGTCGTCGCCGTCACCCGACACGTCGACCTCCTCGACGATCGGCTCGTCGTCGCGCCGGTCGAACACCTCGGAGAGACCGAGCGCGGCAGCGGTGACGAAGGCGCCGGCGCCCAACGCCCGGCGCCGGACGGTCCCGGACGCCGGCCCGGCCGTGGGCCGCGCCGGCCGCTCGGTCCGGGTCAGGCGGCGGAGCGTCGGCTCGTCGTAGACCGCCGCCAGCCGGTCCTCGGCGTTCGGGCCCTCGTCGAGGGCGGGGTGGTCGTCGGCGGGGGCGGCCATCGGGGTCAGGCTAGGCCCACCACCCTCCTGAGCCCCCGACGACGTCGACCGGCCCGGCGTACCGTGGCGGTGTGCTGATCGCCATCCCCGTCTTCGATGCCTTCACCGCTCTCGACGCCATCGGGCCCTACGAGGTCCTCCAGCGCCTACCGGGGGCCGACGTGCGCTTCATCGGCCACCGGGTCGGCCCGGTGCGCACCGAGAACGGGATGTTGGCGGTGGTGGCCGACGCCGCCTTCGCCGACGTCCCCGCCCCCGACGTGGTGGTCGTGCCCGGCGGCATCGGCACCCGGGCGCTGTTGACCGACGAGCTGATCCTCGACTGGATCGGCACCGCCCACGCGACGAGCGCCTGGACCACCTCGGTGTGCACCGGCTCGTTGCTCCTGGCGGCGGCGGGGCTGCTCGACGGCCTCGAGGCCGCCACCCACTGGGCGGCGCGGTCCACGCTGGGCGAGCTCGGTGCCGTCCCTGTCGTCGATCGGGTGGTCGTGCACCGGGAGCGGCGGATCATGACCGCGGCGGGCGTCTCGGCGGGCATCGACATGGCCCTCACGCTGGCCGAGGCGCTCTTCGACACCACCACCGCCGCGGCCATGCAGCTGATGGTCGAGTACGACCCCCGGCCGCCGTTCGACTCGGGCTCGATCGAGAAGGCGACACCCGCGGTCGTCGAGCGCCTGGCCGAGCTCCGGGCGGCGGTGAAGGGCTGACAGCCCGGGGCTCCGCCCCCGTCGACCCCGAGAGGGCGAGGCCGCCGCCGGCGTCGCCCTTTCCGGTTCCGACCGACCACGCTCGCTTCGCTCGACGGTCGGTCGGTCAGGTATCGAGGGCGATGGCGAGGGCGTAGGCCCGTCGCTTCGCCACGCCGAGGGCGGCGGCGACCTCGGTCGACGCATCGCGCGAGGAGAGCCCCCGCTCCCGGGCCGCCCGCAGCGCAGCCACCACGGAGTCGTCGTCGGCCGGTCCGGGCGCCTCGGCGCCGGCGACCACGAGGGCGCACTCCCCCGGCGGCGGGTCGGCGGCGACATCGATGGCCAGCGCCCCGAGCGCACCGTGGCGGACCTCCTCATGGCGCTTCGTCAACTCTCGGGCGAGCGCAGCCGGGCGGTCCGGCCCGAGGGCGGCGGTGAGATCGGCGAGCGTCCGGGCCAGGCGGTGGGGCGCCTCGAAGAACACCATCGTGCGCCGCTCGCCGGTGAGCTCCCGCAGGCGCTCGGCGCGCCCCGAACCCTTGCGGGGCAGGAACCCCTCGAAGCAGAACCGCCCGGCCGGCAACCCGCTCGTCACCAACGCGGCGAGGGCGGCCGACGGCCCGGGCACCACCACGACGGTAAGGCCGTCGGCGGCCACCGCCCGCACGAGCCGCTCCCCGGGGTCGGACACACCCGGCATTCCGGCGTCGCTCACCACCACCACCCGCTCACCCCGCCGCAGGCGCTCGAGGACCTCACCGGTTCGGGCCGCCTCGGTGTGGTCGTTCACCTGCAGGAGCGGCCCGCGGCGGGCGATGCCCGTCAGCTCCAGCAGCTTCCCCGTGCGGCGCGAGTCCTCGCAGCAGATGGCGTCGGCGCCGGCCAACTCGGCGGCAGCACGGGGCGACAGGTCACCGAGGTTCCCGATGGGCACCCCCACCAGCACCAGCGTCCCCGTGGTGACCATCCCGCCAGCTTGCCCGCTCGGCCGGGGGGGCGGGCCCTTCGCTGGGCTCGTGTTCGCTGAGCTGGCCGTGACGACCGGGGTGCAGTCGGCCACCCGTACGGGTGGTCACGGGCACCCCGGTGAGCTGCACCCGGTGCCGATACACGCACACGCCTCAGCCCTTGAGGGACAGCTTGTCGCCGGGGGCGAGGCGCCAGCGCTCGAAGGCGCCGGCCTCGGCCTCGATGACGCCGCGCGCCTTGCGCACCGGGCGGGTCATGCGCCACGGGCGCATTGTGCAGGTGCGCAGCACCACCAGGTCCGCGTCGACGAAGGCGACGTCTATGGCGAAGCGCATCCCGAGGGTGTGCACCGAGCGTGCCGGGCGGAGCAGCAGGGCGCCCTCGATGCCGTCGCGCCCGAGGAGGCCGACCGTGCGGTCGCGCACCGAGGTGGCCTGCTCGAGCGATGCCAGGACGTCGCCGTCGCGCACCAGCCAGGCCACGCTCAGTGCCCCATCAGAGGTTGAACCGGATCTCGAGCACGTCGCCGTCGGCGACCAGGTAGTCCTTGCCCTCGATGCGCAGCTTGCCGACGTCCTTGGCGCCGTTCCACGAACCGATGCGCAGGAGCTCGTCCCAGCGGATCACCTCGGCACGGATGAAGCCCTTCTGCAGGTCGGTGTGGATCACCCCGGCGCACTCAGGAGCCGACATGCCCGCCCGGAACGTCCACGCCCGGCTCTCCTTGTCGCCCGTCGTGAGGAAGGTGCGCAGCCCGAGCAGGTCGTAGGCAGTGTGGACGAAGGTGGGCAGCGCCCCCTCACCGAGCCCGAGGCCCTCGAGCATCTCGGCCCGTTCGTCGGCGTCGAGCAGCGCCGCCTCGGCCTCGAGTTGGACGCACATGGGCAACACCTGGGCGAAGGCGCCGAGCTCGTCGCGCACTGGGGCGGCCACCGCCTCCATGTCGTCGAGTTGGCCCTCGTCGACGTTCACGAGCGCCAGCACCGCCCGGTTGGTGAGCAGGAACCACGGCCGCAGCAGACGCCGGACATCGGCGCCCAGCCCGGAGGCGCGGTACAGGGGCGTCCCCTCGGCGAGGAACCCGTGGGCGACCTCGAGGGCGTCGACCTCGGGTTGCAGCGACTTGTCGGCCCGGGCCGCCTTGCGGCGCTTGTCGATCTGGCTCTCGACCGCCTCGAGGTCGGCAAGGGTGAGCTCGAGCTCGACGATGCGCAGGTGTTCGAGCGGGTCGGTCTCGCCGGGCACCCCCTGGTCGAACGCCCGCAGCACGTAGACGACGGCGTCGACCTCGCGGATGTGGGCGAGAAAGCGGTTGCCGAGGCCCTCGCCCTTGCTCGCCCCCTCCACCAACCCGCCGATGTCGACGAACTGCACGGTGGCGGGCACCACGTTCTTGCTCTTCGACATCTCGGCGAGCTGGTCGAGGCGGGTGTCGGGCACCCGGGCGACGCCGACGTTCGGATCGGTGGTGGCGAACGCGTACGGCGC
>JBBJOU010000032.1:0-11480 GCA_037724305.1 Acidimicrobiales bacterium | reverse complement strand
GAGCTCGTCGTGGCACACGAAAGGGCAATGGACCACCCGAAGGGGTGGCGGGCTGCACCCCGGTCGCCGGGCCACGAAACCGGGGCGCAAGGAGCCACCGCTACGGGTGGCTGGGAGCACCCCGGTCGCCATCCAGCGCAGCCCCTGACGGACGAAGCGCCGCCGCCGCCGCCTCAGTCCCCGGACACCTCGGTGACCTCGAGGCCGGCGTCGGCGGCGATCGCCGCGTCGGTGAAGAGGATGGGTCGCCAGCGGCCCTCGCTGAAGGCGTCGAGGTCGGCGCGGTAGTCGGGGGCCGCAGGGTCGTCGGGGTTGCCGTAGGTGAGGAAGCCCTCGGCCTCGGGGCCGTCGGGGCCGTACTGCACGGTGAGCACGAAGCTGGCGCCGGTGCTGACCGGGTAGCCGGGCAGGTCGCGCAGCTGGGTGCCCTCGATGGGCGCGCCGGTGGCGGGGAGGGGGGCGGAGGTGGTGCTGGTGGCGCAGCAGCCGACGGCGTTGGCGATGCCCTCGAGGTTGCCGAAGCCGCCGTGGATGGGGATGCGGTCACCGGTGCGCACCTCGAACTGCACCTCGCCCAGGGCGACGTCGACGGCCAGGCCAGCGCGCTCCAGGGCGAGCACGGCCCGGCCGAGAGCGAGGAGCACCGGCGCCGGGTCGGCGGCGAGGGCGTTCGGCGTCCCCACCGGGTCGGCGGGGTCGAACGGGGTGGCGTACAGGGGACCGGCGTTCGTGCGGTCGGCTTCGCCAAAGGTCCCCAGCAGCTCGCGCCACAGGGCTGCCCCCCGGGCCTCGAGGGTGTAGGTCCCGTCCCAGCCGGCCAGGGCGGCGCAGCCGGCGGCGAGGTCGACCCCGGTGCCGTCGACGTCGACCGGGAGCGCCCCCGTGCAGGCGGCGACCACGTCGTCGAGCAGCAGCTCGGCGTGGAGGCTGCGGTCGGTGAACAGCGCCTCCTGCATCTCGGGGATGCCCCACGGCGAGTCGTCTTCGCGCAACAGGACGGCGTTCATGCGGGTGCGGGCCGACACCGGGGTCGCCTCCTCACCGGTGAGCGGTGAGAAGCCGGTCAGCAGCTCGTCGGGGTGCGCCAGCCAGTGGCTGTCGTTGGCGTTGAACACCCAGTCCGAACGTTCGAGCTGGGGCAGCTCGTCGTAGGGGAGGAGCCCCGGCGCCGGGGCGGCGGGGTCGTCGACCCACTCGTTGAGAGGGTTCGAACCGTCGAGCAGCACCACGCCGGCCTGGTCGTAGGCGATGGCGGCGAACCCACCGGCGGCCCGCTCGGCCTGCCAGGCGGCGATGGCCTCGGGCGACAGGTTCGGGGTCGCCGAGCCGTCGTGGTACCACGCCCGACCGTCGGCGCTGGTGGCCACGGTGTTGACCCAGGGGATCCCCTGCTGCTCCTCGTGGACCGCTTGGAAGTCGTCCATGGACCTGGCGGTGGCCATGCCGAGGAACTGCGCCAGCACCGTGGTGATCTCGGCGTTGGCGTCGCGGATGGCGATCACGGTGTCGGTCGTCCAGCCGACGGGGGCGAGGTCGAGCACCGGGCCATGCTGGGTGGCGTACATGGTGCGGGTCACGGTGCGCAGGAACCCGTCGGGGTCGAGCACGTCGACGGCGACCTCGGTGGGCTCCATCGGTCGCAGCTCGCCGCCGTAGGCGTAGGTCGTCGGGTTCGCCGGGTCGACGGCGTAGCGGTAGAGGGTGAAGCGGTTGCCGGCCGACACGGTGTGGGTCCAGGCGACGGCGTCGTTGAAGCCGATCTGCACGCCGGGCAGGCCGCCGAGGGCCACGCCGTAGACATCGAGCTCGCCGGGGATGGTGAGCTGGGTCTCCCAGAGGCGTCGGTCGCCTTCCCACGGGAAGTGCGGGTTGGCGAGGAGCGCGCCACCGCCGGTGGTGGAGCGATCTGCGCCAAGCGCCCAGCCGTTGCTCGCACCGGCGGCGATGGCCAGGTCAAGTTGGCCCGGCGGGGCGAAGGCTCCCTCCGCGGGGGCGCCTTCGACGGGCACATCCTCGACGGGTGCACCCTCGACGGGGGCGGGGGGAACGACAGGCGCGGGCGGTTGGGCCCGTCCGATCTCGGCGATGAGGTTGCGGCTGGACGCCAGCAGCAGCACGTCGGCCACGACCGCGTACAGGTCGGTGGTGGTGATGGGGCCCACCCACGGCTCGCCGGCGCACCAGCCGGCGACGCCGTCGGCACCGACGTCGGCGACCTGGGCCGAGAACCCGGCGACGTAGCCCTCGACGAGGTCGACGACCTCGGCGGGTTGGTCGGCCCACCGCTGCTCGGCCTCCCGATAGAGGCCGAGGTGGCGGTAGGCGAGGTCGCTGTTCTGGTTCTCGTTGCCCGCTCCGGCGCCGAAGTACCGGGCTCGCTCGCCGCGCACCTTCATGACCTGGTCGAGCAGCGTGCACGCCCGGTCCTCGGCATAGGCCCATCCCTGGCCGAACCCGAGGCCACCCCAGTCCTCCGCGGTGACGTGGGCGACCCCGTCGGAGGTGCGCCGCAGCTCGGCGGCGTAGCCACCGTCGGCGACGTTCCCGCCGTCGCCGTCGCCGGCCCCGGCGGTGACGGGTGGCCGGGCGCCCGGCGCGGAGGCGTCGCCTTCCTCGGTTGCGCACGCCGCCGCGACGAGCGCGACCGAGAGCAGGGCGATGGCGGTGCGTCGACGGGGCGGGCGCATTGGAGATCCCCCGGGATCGGTGGTGCGGCGAGGTGTGGGCGGTGCCCCCCGGCGGGGCCGGCCGTCGCCGGGCATCCTGCCCGCCCACCGCCGGAGGCGCACGCCGGGCCGCCCCGGGTCGCGGCCCCGCTCCGACGCCGTGGGCTGGCCCCGGGTGGGGGCGGCCCGTACTCTCGCCCCTCGGTGGCCTACGACACGATCAGCTTCCTCTCCGACTACGGCGGCGCGGATGAGTTCGTCGGCGTCGTCCGCTCGGTGATCCGCACGATCGCCCCCGAGGTCGCCGTCGTCGACCTGTGCCACGACATCGCGCCCCACGACGTCCGCGCCGGTGCCCTCCTGCTCGCCCGCAGCGCCCAGTACCTGGTACCCGGCGTGGTGCTCGCCGTCGTCGACCCCGGCGTCGGCACCGCCCGGCGGGGGGTCGCCGTCGAGGTCGGCGGTGGCCAGTCGGTGCTGGTCGGGCCCGACAACGGCCTGCTCGCCCCCGCCGTCTCGATGGTCGGCGGCGCCGACCGGGCCGTGGTGTTGTCGAACGCGGAGTACCAGCTCCCCGCCCCCGGTGCCACCTTCGCCGGGCGTGACGTCTTCGGGCCGGCCGCCGCCCACCTGGCTGCCGGTGTCGCGCTGAGCGAGCTGGGTGAGCCCCTCGACCCGTCGCTGCTCCTGCCGGGACTGCTGCCCGTACCGCGCGAGGAGGGCGACACGCTGCACGTCGAGGTGCTGTGGGTCGACCGCTACGGCAACGCCCAGCTCAACATCGGCCCCGAGGACATCGAGGGGTGGGAGACCGGGCTGCGTATGACCTGGGCGGGCAGTGGCGTCGGCGGCCGCCCCCAAGGCCGAACCGTGCGGGTCGCCGCCGCCTACGACGCCCTCGCCGACGGCGAGGTCGGCCTGGTCGTCGACAGCTACGGACTGTTGTCGGTGGTGGTGCCCCGCACCGCCGCGGCGACGCTCCTCGAGCTCGCCGTCGGCGACCCCGTCGCTCTGGTGCGGGGCGGCCCCGCCGACGGGTCCGAGGGTGTCACCAGCCCGGTCGAGCTCCGGCCCCGGACGGCCTGACGTGCGACCGACGCGAAGGGAACCCTGACGTGCGGCCCGCCACCACCCTCGGCATCGCCATCCTGCTCGCCGCCATCTTCGTCGCCGCCATGATCCAGTTCCTGGTCCTGGCGCGCTGACATGAACCTCGCGACCATCGTCGACCCGCACCCGCCGGACAGCCCGGCGCTGGTGAGCCACGGCCGGACCACCACCTACGGCGAGTTGCGCCAGCAGGTCGGGCGCCTGCGGGGCGGGCTCGTGGCCCGGGGGATCGAGGGCGGCGACCGGGTCGCCATCGTGGCCGGCGCCACCCCGACCTTCGTGATCGCCTACCTCGCCGTGCTCGGGGCCGGCGCGGTGGCCGTGCCCCTCAACCCCACCGCCCCCGCTCGGGCCCTGCGCACCGAGTTGGTCGAGGTGGGCGCCCGTGCCGCCGTCGTCGGCCCCGCCGGAGCGGGATCGTTCGCCGGGATCGACCGGGTTACGGTGCCCGCGCTCGAGCTGGTGGTCGTCGACGGCGCCGGCGCCGAGGCTGTCCCCGATGGCATCGTCGGGATCGACGAGCTCCTGGCCACCGAGCCCGTCCCGGTGGTCGAGCGGGCGGCCGACGACCTGGCGGTGCTGATCTTCACCAGTGGCACCGCCGGCAGCCCCCGCGCCGCCATGCTCGGCCACGGCAACCTGCTGGCCAACCTCGGCCAGCTCCAAGCCCTCGAGGCCCGGGCCCTGCGCCCCGACGATGTCAGCTACTGCGCGCTGCCGCTGTTCCACATCTTCGGGCTGAACGTCATCCTGGGCCTCGGGCTGTACTCGGGCTCGTCGGTCGTGTTGGCCGAGCGCTTCGAGCCCGGTGCCGCCGCCGACACCGTGGCCGCCGAGGGGGTGACCGTCGTGGCCGGCGCCCCGGCGATGTGGTCGGCATGGGCAAGGCTGGAGGAACCCTCGTTGCGCGATCGCTTCGCCACCGTGCGCCTGGCCGCCTCCGGTGCCGCCAAGCTGGCCCTCGACGTGCGCGACGCCGTGCGCGACCGCCTCGACCTCGAGGTCATCGAAGGCTACGGCCTCACCGAAGCGTCGCCGGTGGTGACCAGTGCCCTCGGGCGAGGCGCCAAGGCTGGTTCGATCGGTGTCCCGCTGCCCGGCGTGGAGGTCCGCCTGGTCGACGCCGGCGGCGACGACGTGCTCGTCGGCGACCCCGGGGAGCTGTGGGTGCGGGGCCCCAACGTGTTCGCCGGCTACTGGGGCGATGCCGAGACCCCGGCCGGCGTCCTCACCACCGACGGCTGGTTGCGCACCGGCGACGTCGGCGTGGTCGACGACGACGGCGACCTGTTTCTCGTCGACCGCGCCAAGGACCTGGTGATCGTCTCGGGCTTTAACGTCTACCCGGCCGAGGTGGAGGAGGTCCTCGTCGAGCACCCCGCCGTCGCCGCCGCCGCCGTGGTCGGTGTCGTCGACCCCCACACCGGTGAGGCGGTCAAGGCGTTCGTCGTCGTCCGAGCCGGCGCCTCGGTCGACGCCGGGGAGCTGATCGCCCACTGCGCCGCCAACCTCGCCCGCTACAAGTGCCCGGAGACGGTCGCCTTCGTCGACGGGCTCCCCGTCGGCCTCGGCGGCAAGGTCCAGCGCTGGGCCCTCCGCTAGGGAGTCCGGGCCCAGGGTCCGGGCGAGTTCGTGCGCATGTGAACGGCGCCGCTACGCTCCGCCGCCGCCATGGACGGACCGCTGCCCCCGCCGCTGACCCCGCCGCTGACCTCCGGGCTGCCCCGCCCGCCCGGGGCCCGGCGGCGGATCCCCGAGGCGACCGTCGCCCGGCTCCCGGTGTACCTGCGCAGCCTCGTCGAGGTCGAGGCCGACGGCGACGCCACCATCTCCTCGGAGCGCCTGGCCGAGATGGCGGGGGTCAACGCCGCCAAGGTGCGCAAGGACCTCTCGTACCTCGGCAGCTACGGCACCCGCGGCGTCGGCTACGACGTCGAGTACCTGCTGTTCCAGATGAGCCGGGAGCTGGGCCTCACCCAGGCCTGGCCCGTCATCATCGTCGGCATCGGGAACCTCGGCCTCGCCCTGGCCAACTACGGCGGGTTCAGCGACCGTGGCTTCCCGGTGGGAGCGCTGGTCGACGCCGACCCGGCCAAGGTGGGCCAACCGATCGGTGACCGCTTCGTCCGTTCGATCGACGACATGGGCGCCATCGTCGCCGAGCTCGGCGACGCCATCGCCGTCATCGCCACGCCCGCCACCGCCGCCCAGGACGTCGCCGACCGCCTCGTCGCCGCCGGCGTCAGCTCGATCCTCAACTTCGCCCCGGCGGTGCTCTCGGTGCCCGACGGCGTGTCGCTGCGCAAGGTCGACCTCGCCGTCGAGCTCCAGATCCTCAGCTTCTACCAGCAGCGCAAACGCGCCGACGGGGGGTCGTCACCGAGGCCGACCGCACCGGCGGACGGGCCGTCGGCCAACGGCGTCGTTGCGCCCGTCGCCGCCGAGTAGCCCGGTGCCCGTCGGGGACCCCCTCTACCCGGTGAACCTCCGCCTCGCCGGCAAGGCGGTGCTGGTCGTGGGTGCCGGTGGGGTGGCGGCCGGCAAGGTCAGGGGCCTGCTCGATGCCCGGGCGGTGGTGACCGTGGTCGCCATCGACGCCGCCGACGAGGTGGTGGCCCTGGCCGAGACCGGTGCCGTCACCCTCGAGCGTCGCCCGTACGCCGCCGGCGAGGCCGCCACCTATCGCCTGGTGGTGGCGGCGACCAGCGACACGGCGGTGAACCAGGCCGTCCACGACGACGCCGAGGCCGCCGGGGTCTGGGTGAACGCCGCCGACGACCCGGCGCGTTGCGAGTTCACCATGCCCGCGCGCGTGCGGCGCGGCGACCTGCTGCTGACGATCTCGACCGGCGGCCGCAGCCCGGCGTTGGCCTCGTGGCTGCGCCGGCAGCTGAGCGAGCAGATCGGCCCCGAGTACGAGGCGCTGCTCGACCTCCTCGCCGACGAACGGGAACGCTTGCGGGCCGAGGGGGTCGGGACGGAGGCGCTGAATTGGCAGAGTGCCTTCACATCGGGAATCCTTGACCTGGTCCGGTCGGGAAGGCTGGACGACGCGAGGGAGTTGTTGCGAGCGTGTCTGTCGTCGTCATCGGGCTGAACCACCGCACCGCGCCCCTCGACCTGCTCGAGCGGATGACGATCGACACCGCCCGTCAACCCAAGGCCCTCGCCGACCTGGTGAGCCGGTCGCACCTCGGCGAGGCGGTCGTGCTCTCGACCTGCAACCGCACCGAGGTCTACGCGGTGGCCGAGAAGTTCCACCCCGGCTTCTCCGACGTGCGCGACTTCCTGGCCGAGCAGTCGTTCCTCGCCCCCGAGGACTTCTCCGACCATCTCTACGTCCACCACGACGACGCCGCCGCCGCCCACCTGTTCAAGGTGGCCGCCGGCCTCGACTCGGCCGTGCTCGGGGAGCACGAGGTCCTCGGCCAGGTCCGCACCGCCTGGGAGGTGGCCCGCTCCGAGGGGGCGGCCGGCGCCCGGCTCAACCTGTTGTTCCGCCACGCGCTCGAGGTGGGCAAGCGCATCCGCACCGAGACCGCCATCGGCGAGGGCATCGCCTCCGCGTCTGCGGCGGCGGTGGCCCTCGCCGCCCACCACATGGCGGGCTGGCTCACCCCCGCCGAGACCACCGGCGCCTCGCCGCTCCCACCGACCGGGGCCCCTGAGTGCGCCGCCCCCGCCCCCCGCCTCGACCACGGCCTGGCCGGGGCCCGGGTGCTGGTGGTCGGTGCCGGCGAGATGGGCGAAGGGCTGGTCGTGGCCCTGGCCGAGGCCGGTGCCTCCGAGGTCGCCGTGGCTAACCGCACGCCCGCCCACGCCGAGGCGTTGGCGGCCCGGGTCGACGGGCGGGCCCTTCCCCTCAGCGAGCTGCGCGGCGCGCTGGCCGACGTCGACCTGCTCCTCACCTCGACCGGGGCCCAGACCGCCATCCTCGAACACGCCGACCTCGAGGAGGTGCTCGCCGCCCGCGGCGGCCGTCCGCTGCTCATCATCGACATCGCCGTGCCTCGCGACGTCGACCCGTCGGCCGCCGCGCTCCCGGGCGTCACCCTGCTCGACATGGACGACCTGCGCCGCTTCATCGAGCGGGGCCTCGCCGGCCGGCGCCAGGAGGCGGAGCGGGCCGCCGCCCTCGTCGACGAGGAGCTCGACCGCTACCTGGTCGTCGCCGAGGCCCGCCTGGCCGCCCCCCTGGTGGCGGCGCTGCGCGACCGGGCCGAGGGGGTGCGGACCACCGAGCTGGCGCGTGCCGCCGGGCGCCTGGGCGGGCTCGACGCCCGTCAGCGGGCTGCGGTCGAGGCCCTCACGCGGGGCATCGTGGCCAAGCTCCTGCACGAACCGACGGTGCGGGTCAAGGACGCCGCCGGCACCCCTCGCGGCGACCGGCTGGCCCAGACGCTGCGCGAGCTCTTCGATCTCTAGCCGACGCCGGTGAGCGCAACACCGTTGCGGATCGCCACCCGGGCCAGCGCGCTGGCCCGGTGGCAGGCCGGGCACGTCGCCGGGCTGCTCGGCCGCCCCACCGAGTTGGTGTTGGTCCAGACCACGGCCGACGTGCGCCTGGACGTGCCCATCTGGGAGATGGGGGGTAAGGGGGTGTTCGTGACCGAGGTGCAGGCGGCCGTCCTCGACGGTCGGGCCGACCTCGCCGTGCACTCGGGCAAGGACCTCCCGTCGACGCCCACCGAGGGCCTGACCATCGCCGCCGTCCCCGAGCGGGGCGATCCTCGCGACGCCCTCGTGGGCGGCCGGCTCGCCGACCTGCGGCCCGGGGCCCTGGTCGCCACCGGCTCGGTACGGCGGCGGGCGCAGCTGGCCGACCTCCGGCCCGACCTCACCTTCGCCGGCCTACGCGGGAACATGGCCACCCGTCTGGCCAAGGCGGGCGACTTCGACGCCATCGTGGTGGCCGCCGCCGCCCTCGACCGCCTCGGCCTCAGCGACCACATCGCCGAGATGCTCGCCATCGACGTCATGCTCCCCCAGGTGGCCCAGGGGGCGCTGGTGGTCGAGTGCCGGGCGGACGACATGGCCACCCTCGCCGCCGTCGCCGGGATCCAGCACGGCCCCACCCGGCGCGCCGTCGACGCCGAGCGGGGCTTCCTCGCCACCCTCGGCGGCGACTGCGACCTCCCCGCCGGCGCCCACGCCACCGTCGCCACCGACGGCGCCATCCGTCTCGACGCCCTGCTCGCCACCCCCGACGGCCGCATCGTCCTGCGCCACCGCGAGCACACCGCGCCCGACGCCGCCGCCCCCCTCGCCGGCGAGCGCGCCGCCCGCTTCCTCCTCGCCGCCGGCGGGCGTGCCCTGCTCGAGTAGCCCGCACGCGAGACTCCTGCCCGTGACCGTCTACCTCGTCGGTGCCGGGCCGGGTGACCCGGGCCTGCTCACCGTGCGGGCGGCGGAGCTGCTCGGCCGGGCCGACGTCGTCGTCTACGACCGGTTGTCGGTGGCGACGCTCCTCGACCTCGCCCCGCCGCACGCGCTGCGCATCTCGGTGGGCAAGACCCCTCGCGCGCCGGGCCCGAGCCAGGACGACATCAACGCGCTGCTTGTCGAGCACGGGCGCACAGCCGCCACGGTGGTCCGGCTCAAGGGCGGCGACCCGTTCGTGTTCGCCCGGGGCGGCGAGGAGTGCGCGGCGCTGGCCGCCGCCGGCATCGCCTTCGAGGTGGTGCCCGGCATCACCTCGGCCATCGCCGCCCCCGCCTACGCCGGCATCCCGGTGACGATGCGCCACTCGTCGACGTCGTTCACCGTCGTCACCGGCCACGAGGACCCCGCCGCCGGAGAGGGCAGCGTCGACTGGGAGGCCATCGCCAAGGTCGGCGGCACCATCGTGGTGCTGATGGGCGTCGCCACCATGGCCCGCATCGCCGAGCGGTTGATCGCCGGCGGACTGCCTCCGGACACACCCGCCGCCGCCGTGACGTGGGGCACCCGCCCCGAGCAGGCCAGCCACCGGGCCACGCTCGCCACCATCGCCGCCCAGCCGGTGGCCAGCCCCGCCGTCTACGTGATCGGCGGGGTGGCGGCGGCGGACCTGGCGTGGTTCGAGCGCCGCCCGCTCTTCGGCCGTTCCGTGGTGGTGACCCGCACCCGGGCCCAGGCCTCCACCCTCGTCGCCGGCCTGCGTGAGCTCGGCGCCGAGCCGGTGGAGCTGGCGACCATCCGCGTCGAGACGGCGGCCGACGGGGGCGCCGCCCTGCGCGCTGCGGTCGCCCACGTCGGCCGCTACGACTGGCTGGTTCTCACCTCGCCCAACGGCGTCGAGCGCACGTTCGCCGAGCTGCCCGATACCCGAGCGCTGGGCGGGGTGCGGGTGGCGGCCATCGGACCGAGTACCGCCGCCGCCCTGGCTCGGTACCGGGTGGTGCCCGACCTCGTCCCCGAGCGCTTCGTCGCCGAGTCGCTGCTCGCCGCCTTCCCGCCGCCGCCGGGCGGCACCGGGCACGTGCTCCTGGCCCGCGCCGCAGTGGCGCGCGACGTGCTGCCCGACGGCCTGCGGGCGATGGGCTGGGAGGTGGACGTGGTGGAGGCGTACCGCACCGTCGCCGCCCCGGCCGAGCCCGCCGAGCTCACCCGGGCCGCCGCCGCCGACGTCATCACCTTCACGTCCAGCTCCACCGTCGAGCGCTACCTCGAGCTCGCCGGCCCCGACCGGGTGCCGCCGACCATCGCCTGCATCGGGCCGGTCACCGCCGCCACGGCCCGTGCCCACGGCCTCCACGTCGACATCGAGGCACCGGTGCACACCGTCGCCGGCCTGCTCGACGCGCTGGTCGCCCACCTCACCCCCCGCTGACGACCCGCACCGGTGGGGTCCGGGGAGCGGGCACCATGGGCCGGTGGATCTCGGGGCGCTGGTGTTCGACTTCGACGGCCTGCTCCTCGACACCGAGACATCGGCGTTCGTCACCGCCGCCGAGGTGTTCGCCGCCCACCAGGTGACCCTCGACCGGGTGTGGTGGCTGTCGATCATCGGCACCGCGGATCACCCCCACTGGTCCGAGGTCCTCGAGGCCCAGCTCGGCGGGCCGTTGCCCGACCGGGAGGCCGTGCTCGCCGAGCGCATCGAGCGCCACCGGGCCCTGATCGCCGCCGAGGCCGTCCGCCCCGGCATCGTCGAGCTGCTCGACGGGGCTGATGCCGCCGACGTCCCGTGTGCGGTGGCGTCGAGCTCGCCGCGCCACTGGGTCGAGGGCCACCTCGAGCGCCTCGGCCTCCGCCACCGGTTCGCCGCCGTACGCAGCCGAGACGACGTCGCCCCCGGGCGCACCAAGCCGGCGCCCGACCTGTTCACCGCCGCCTGCGACGCGTTGGCCGTCGATCCCCCCACGGCGGTTGCCCTCGAGGACTCGGCGCCGGGCGTGGCCGCCGCGCTCGCCGCCGGGATGCGCGTCGTCGGCGTGCCCGCCGGTCTCACCGCCGATGCCGACCTGTCGGCTGCCGACCTGGTCGTGGCCACGCTGGCCGATGTGGACCTGGCCCGCCTGGCCCGCCTCGTCGCCGGCTGAGCCGGCTGTCGATCAGTTGTCCGTGGCGCCTGTCAACCGTCGCCGGTGGGGAGCGCTTCGAGGTCGACCCACGACCCGTCGGATCGCTTCAGCTGGGCCCGGGTGAGCTCGCCCACCATGCCCAATTCGATCGTCACCACGATGGCGGTGCCGTCGGGGAGGGTGTGCTCCAGCTGCTTGT
>JBBJOU010000031.1:0-11659 GCA_037724305.1 Acidimicrobiales bacterium | reverse complement strand
CTCTTGTAAAGAAGATGTCGTCGGTTCGATCCCGACACCCGGCTCGATCACGGCGGGTCGTGGTGCAGGACGCTGGCCACGCCCGCGGTCGCGGCACCCGGCGCGCCGACCCACGAGCGAGTCGAAGGTGGCGCCGGACGTGACCCTTCGGGCACCAACGGGCGCAACTCGCGGTCACCGGGAGCGACCATCCTTGGTCGCGCCTGTCGCACCGGTCAGGATGGTGGGCGATGGCGCTGACCGAACGTGACCGGGCGATCCTCGACTTCGAGCGATCGTGGTGGGGCGAACCTGAACCCAAGGAGTCCCGCATCCGGGCCCGGTTCGAGTTGTCGCCGACCCGCTACTACGAGATCCTCACGGGGTTGCTCGACGCCCCCGAGGCCATGGACTACGACCCGCTGGTGGTCCGCCGGCTCCGACGGGTGCGCGATCGCCGTCGTCGCCAGCGCTACGAGCGCCTGACCGGGGAGCCGAGATGAGCCCGCGAAACGACGACGAGGGAGGCCTGGCCGGTCTGGGTGGGGCCTCGGCCAAGGGTGCGGTGCTGATCGCGGTGGCGGTGGCGGTGGGCATCGTGCTGTTGGGGCGCGGGTTCGACTCCGGCATCCTCCCCGAGACGGCGGAGACGCCGAGTGAGCAGGCCGACGGCGCCGATGACGAGGCTGACGTCGACGACGTCGACGACGGCGAGGAAGCTGCGGTCACCACGTCGACCACCGTCACCTCGGTGACCCAGGCCCTCGACCAGGTCCGGGTGATCGCCCTCAACGCCACCGGCAGCACCGGTGCGGCGCTGGCGGGCGTCGCCGGCGCCGGCACCGAGGCCCTCCAGGCGGCCGGCTACTCGAACACCCTCGAAGGAGCGAACAGCACCCCGGTGGCCACGTCGTCGGTGCTCTTCGCCCCCGGACTCGAGGCCGACGCCGAGGCCGTGGCCACCGCGCTGGCGTTGCCGCCCACGGCCGTGGCGCCCCTGCCGACGCCGTTGCCCGAAGGTGTACCGCCCGAGGCGCAGGTCGTCGTCGTCCTCGGCGACGACACCACCTTCCTTCCCGCGGAGTAGCACGCGCCGCACGGACCGGTGCGGCCGGCGCCGATCAGCTGCGGGCGACCTGGCTCTCGAGACGGAGCGTCAGGGTCCCCTCGACCGGCGCGACGTCGGCGAGGGCCGGCGGGGGGGCGAGCACCAGGCGGTAGCTGGCGGTGGTGGCGGACTCGGCGCGCACGACGGCGCCGTCGGTGAGGTCGTAGGTGGCGGTCGTGGTGGTGTGTTGGATGCCGGTGATGGTCTGGTCGCCCTGGGCGGTGGTGGTGGTGCGCTCGACCGGGAGGCGGGTGGTGCTCGTGACCGTGGCCACCTCTCGTCCGTCCTCGACCCCGAGGCGGACGAGGCGGCCCTCGCCGGTGAGGCGCAGCGGGCGGTCGGTCCCGGCCAGGCTGATGTCGTCATCGATGCGCCACCGCTCACCCGGGGCCAGCGGTTGCGGCGGCGGGGCGCCGGCGGCGGCGGGGAAGATCTCCGAGAGCCCGAGGTCGCCGAGCACGTCGGCGGAGATGCCCTCGACGCCGGTGACGGCGGTGAGCTGGGCCGCCCGGTCGAGGCGGACGGACACCGTCCGGGTGCCGGCGCCCGGGCGAGTGAGGGCGACGGTCACCGCCGCACCGTCGGCGTCGGCGGCGTCCACGGTCTGGCGCACGTCGAGGCGGGTGATGTCCTCGCGCACCTCGGGGGCGACACCGGGCAGGGCGGTGGTGGTGGTCGACTCCACCTCGGTGACGTAGTCGTAGACGGCGCCCGGTTCGGGTCGGTACCCGAGCTCGACCGTGCCCTCGCCGTCGCCGCAGCCACCGAGGCCGGTGGCGGCGCCGGCTGCGGCCGCCAGCACGGCCACCGCCCGCCGGCCCCAACGGGCGGGAGGTCGGTCGGTGGGTGGCGGCACAGGGTGGGCGGGCGGCACGCCAATGAAGGTACCGTCGCCGGGGTGGTCGACCCCGGACGCCCCGATCGTGGCGAGCCCGCTCGCGCCGACCCAGCGGCCCTCGCCGCCCTCCTGGCGCCGCTGGTCGCCGACCCCGCCCGCAGCGCCGTGTGCACGGACTTCGACGGCACGCTGGCCTTGATCGTGGCCGAGGCCGCCGCCGCCCGCCCCGTCGCCGGTGTGACCGAGGTGTTGGGCGAACTGGCGGCGCGCTACGCCGTGGTCGCCGTGCTGTCCGGGCGCCCGGTCTCGTTCATCGCCCCGCTGGTGCCCCCCGGTGTCACGGTGTCGGGCCTGTACGGCCTCGAAGCCGTCGTCGACGGCGAGGTCATCGATCACCCCGACGCGGGCCACTGGCGCCCCGTGGTCGCCGACGCCGCCGCCGCCGCCGAGCGGGATGCGCCCGCCGGCGTGCAGGTCGAGCGCAAGGGCCTCTCGCTGACGCTGCACTACCGGGCCGTGCCCGGGTCCGGGGACGCGGTGCGCGACTGGGCCGAGCGGGCGGCGCTCGAGAGCGGGCTCGATCTCCGCCTGGCGAAGATGTCGGTCGAGCTCCACCCGCCGATCGCCGCCGACAAGGGGACGGCCCTGCGAGCACTGATCGACGACGTCGCCGCCGTGTGCTTCCTCGGTGACGACGTCGGCGACCTCCCCGCCTTCGCCACCCTGGCCGCCCTCGCCGCCGAGGGGGTGGCGGTCGCCGGCATCGCCGTCGCCGGTCCAGAGGCCCCCCCCGAGGTGCTTGCCGCCGCCGACGCCGTCGTCGACGGCCCCGAGGGCGCCCTCGACGTCCTCCGCCTGCTCGCCCGCTGACGCTGCGGTGCCGGCGAACGGGGGTGCGGGGAGCCACCCGTAGGGGTGGCGGGGTACACCTCGGTCACCGGCTTCCCGGGTCAGCCGGCGGCGGCGAGTTGGTCGGCGAGCCAGTCGGCGGGGGTGCGGGCGCCGGCCGCCGCCCGCAGGCGCCGGGCGCGCTCGGCCCGCTCTGGCGCCGCCAGCATGAGCGCGGTGTGGAGGGCGTCGGCGGTGGCGGCGACGTCGAAGGGGTTGATCCCGATGGCACCGGCGGCGCCGAGCAGGTCCCAGGCGCCGGCCTCGGTCGACAGCACGAGGGCGGCGTCGCGCTCGTTGACCAACATGCCTTCCAGCGCCACCAGGTTGAGGCCGTCGCGGACGGGGTTCACCAGCAGCACGTCGGCCCGCCGGAGGGCGGCGACCGAGCGGGGGAAGTCGTCGCTGGGGTCATAGAGCACCGGCTCCCAACCGTCCGGCGTGGCCCACCGTTCGTTGAGGCGTCGCACCACGCCCTCGACCTCCTGGCGGTACGCCAGGTACTCGGGCAGGCCCTCGCGCGACGGGTAGACGAAGGCGCCCACCACCAGTCGCCCGACCCACTCGGGGTGCTCCTCGAACAGCAGGTCGAGAGCGCTGAAGCCCCGCAACAGGTTCTTGGAGAGCTCCACCCGGTCGACTCGCAGCACGAAGGCCCGGTCGCCGACGGTGGTGTCCAGCTCCTCGAAGGCCAGCGCGCAGGCGTCGGAGGCCACCACCTTGGCGAGGTCGGCCTCGTCGGGGGCGAGGGCGGCGACGAAGGTGGCCGGCGCCGCCACCGGGCCACCGGGGGCGGCGGCGCAGCAGGCGGCGAAGTCGCGCGCCCAGCGGGCGGTGTGGAAGCCGCAGGCGTGGTGGGCGGCCAGGCCCTCGAGCAGCTCGCGGGCGGCGTAGTCGGGTACGGCCCGGAACCACTCGGGCACGGCGAAGGGGGTGTGGGCGAAGTGGACGAGGCGCAGGTCGGGGCGGGCGGCGCGCAGGCGGGGGCCGACCAGGCACAGGTGGTAGTCCTGCACCAGCACGGCGGCGCCCTCGGGCGCAGCCTCGGCGGCGGCGTCGGCGAAGGCGTGGTTGACGACCCGGTAGGCCTCCCATGCCTCGCGCCAGCGCCGCTCGGGCCGGGGCCGGCGGGGGGCGTCGAAGAGCCCGTGGTGGGCGAACCAGAGGGTGGCGTTGCAGACCACGTCGTAGGCGCTGCGATGGGTGTCGGGGTCGAGGGCCAGCAGGCGGACCCGCAGCCCCTCCGCCTCGATCACGCCCTGCTCGGCCGCCCGCCGGTCACCGTCCGACATCGCCGCCGCCAGCCAGATCGCCTCGGTGCCCGCCACCAGCGGACCGAGGCCGGACACGAGGCCACCCGCCCCCCGGCGGACCGCCAGTGCCCCGTCGTCGCCGATCGAGAACGACAGCGGGCCCCGATTGGAGAGCAGCACCACGGGTCGGGACGGTCCTGAGGGGTCCACGATCGCAGGAAGTTACCGTGCGCCCCCGGTGGGGCACGATGGAGGGGTGCGCGTGGTCGCTGCTCCTGACACGTTCCGGGGGACGGCGTCGGCGCGCGCCGTGGCCGCCGCCGTGGGGCGGGCGGCGTGGGAGTCGGGCTGGGATTGTGACGAGGTCCCCCTGGCCGACGGTGGCGAGGGCACCCTCGAGGCCTTCGGCGGTGCCAACCGCACGACGACGGTCACCGGGCCGCTGGGCGATGCGGTGGACGCGCGGTGGCGTCTCGACGGGCGGAGCGCGGTGATCGAGATGGCGCGGGCGTCGGGCATCGAGGTGGTCGGCGGACCGGAGGCCAACGACCCCATCGCGGCGTCGACCTACGGCACCGGTGAGCTGGTGGCGGCCGCCGTCGATGCCGGCGCCCGGCGGATCGTGGTGGGCGTCGGCGGGTCGGCCACCACCGACGGCGGCCTCGGCGCGCTGCGGGCCCTGCACCCCGCGGCCCGACTGAAGGGCGTCGAGCTGCTGGTGGCGTGCGACGTCCGCACCGGCTTCGTGGCCGCCGCCGACACCTTCGCCCCTCAGAAGGGCGCCACCCCCGCCCAGGTCGAGCTGCTGCGGCGGCGCCTGGCCCGCCTGGCGCAGGTCTACCTCGAGGACCATGGCGTCGACGTCACCGCCCTGCCCGGGGCCGGCGCCGCCGGCGGCCTCGCCGGGGGGCTGGCGGCGGTGGGCGCCCGCCTGGTCGACGGCTTCGAGCTGGTCGCCGACGAGGTCGGGCTCTGGGAGCACGTCGAGGGCGCCGACCTGGTGGTCACCGGCGAGGGGTTCCTCGATGCCCAGAGCTTCGAGGGCAAGGTGGTGGGCGGGGTCGCCGACCTGGCCCGGGCGGCCGGTGTGGCGGTGGTGGCCATCGCCGGGGCGATCTACGACGGCGTCGAGTCCCGCATCGAGGCGGTGTCGCTGGTGGAGCGCTTCGGCGAGGAACGGGCGATGACCGCCACCGCGACCTGCATCGAGGAGGTCGTCCGCGACCTGTTGTCCGCTCGGGCGAGCTGAGCGGCCGCGTCGCCGGTCGGCTCCGGCTCAGCGGGAACGCTTGGCCCGCAGGTACAGCGAGATGCCGATGGCGAGCGCGCCGAGGATGACGATCACCTTGGTGAGGGCGAAGACGGCACCGATCAGGACGCGCACCAGGAGCAGCAGCACGAAGGCGGCGATCACGCCCCCGACCAACCCGGGCACGGGCGATGACGACGATCGCGGGACGGCCACAGGATGACGATACGTCGGCGCGCTGCGTTCGCGGGTCAGCGCTTCTCGGGGGCTGCGCCCCCGGGCCCCATCGCCGTGCGGCTCGCTGGCGCTCGCGCGCCCGGCCTTCCCTCGCTTCGCTCGGTCAGTGGTGGCGCGTGGCGGTGCGCTGGCGGACCTGGATCATCGCCCGGGCCACGAGGGCGAGGGCTTCGTCGGCACTGGCGGGAGATGCTGATCCGGCGACCCGGCGCACTGCGTCACGGGCGACGGCGGGCGAGCACGCGCAGAGCTGCTCGACCAGCTCGGCCAGACGGGCCACCGAAGGGGAGGGGGGCTCGCTCACCGGTACCGATGATCGCTGCTCGGCATCCATGGCTCCGCTGCTTCTCGTTTCGTCGGCCGCGTTTTGAGCGGGCCTGCCCGCGAAGCGCGCGGGACGACCGCCTTCAGTATCGGACGAAGGGATGGGCATGTAAGGGAAACGTCGGATGAACATCGGCGTCGAGAGGCCACCATCAGGCGGGGGTGGGGCGGACGTAGCCGGGCACGTCGACGAGCGGAGGCCGCTCGATGACGTCGATCTCGAGCGGCTCGAGGCCGGGGCGGCGCAGGACGGTGGCACCGGGTGGCACGGGGAGCCCGGCCCGCCGCAGCACGGTCTGGAGGATGGCGGTGGCCATCGGCGAGAGCTCGTCGAGGGGGCGATTGCGGTGGTGGCGCTCGCCGAGGTCGACCTGGGCGATGGCGTCGACGCCGACCCGCTCGACGACGTCGATCAACAGCGCCACGTCGACCCCGTACCCCTCGACGAACGGCAGACGCTCCAGCACCGACCGCCGGCCGCCGTACTCGCCGGAGAGGGGCTGGGTCACCCCGGTGAGCTGCGGGAACAGCAACGAGAGCAGCGGGCGGGCCATCAGCTCGGTGACCCGGCCGCCCCGGTCGGAGCGGCCGACCTCGCCGTGGGTGGTGGCGACGGGGCGGTCGTAAAAGCCCTTGACGAAGTCGACGCCGGGCACGGTGAGGAGCGGGCCCAACAGGCCGACGACGAACCGGGTGCTGAAGTCGACGACGTCGGCGTCGCACCAGACGATGAGGTCTCCGATCGACTCGTGGACCGACTTCCACATGGCCTCGCCCTTGCCGTGGCCGATGCCATAGGCGCTGAGCACCGAGCCGGCGGCGATCACCCGGGCACCGGCGCGGGCGGCCACCTCGGCGGTGCGGTCGGTGGAGTGGTCGTCGACCACCAGGATCTCGTCGACGAGCCCGCAGCCGCGCACGAGCTCGTCGTGGATGCTGCTCACGATGGCGCCGACGGTGCCTTCCTCGTCGCGAGCCGGGATGCACACCGAGACGCTGTTCTGGCCCTTGTGCCGGGTCAGCTCGGCGATGTCGAACTCGGCGTGGTGGTGGGTGCGCACCGGTGGCGCCGCCGGGGTGCCGGGCAGAGGTCGGCGCATCCACGCACCGTACCCGAGACGGAATCGCCGCTGCCGACGCCCGGTTACCATCCGGGAGGATCCCGCATACTGGGGCTCCGCCCTCGTGGACCCCTGCGTCCTACTCCCGTACCGCCGCCGACCAGGAGCCGCCTGCCATGAGCGTCACGATCCGCATCCCGACCACCCTGCGTACGCTGTCGGGCGGCGCCTCCGAGGTGCAGGTCGACGGGGCCACCGTCGGTGAGGCGCTGGGGGCGCTCGAGTCGGCGCATCCCGGGTTCACCGAGCGGCTCCTCGACGACGGGGGCGCCCTGCGTCGCTTCGTCAGCGTCTTCGTCGCCGACGACGACGTGCGGTACCTGCAGGGCCTCGACACCCCGGTGCCCGACGGTGAGACCGTGGCCATCATCCCGGCCGTCGCAGGTGGGTAGCGGTCGGGGACTTGTGCTGGCGGGTGTCCTGCTGGTCGGCGCCTGCGGCGGCGGCGACGACGATGACGCCGTCGACGCCGACGACACCACCACGACCACCACCGCCGAGGAAGAGGAGGAGGAGACGACGACGACGGAGGCGGTGACCTCGTCGACGGGCGCCTCGACCACGTCGACCACCGCCGATGAGGTCGATCTCGGCCAGCCCGTGCTGTGGCCGGCGCCCGGCGAGGGCGCCCCGGAGCCCGAGGTCGCCGCCGAGGGCTTCGTGCGCATCCTGCTCGACGAGGCCGGCGGGAGCCTGGGCGAGTTCGCCCAGGGCGATCCCACCTCCGGCGAGGTGCCGCTGTTCGGCGCCACCGAGGGCGGCGGCACCGGCGCCCTGCGCTCCACCATCCTCGTGCGTCAACTCGGCGACGGCTGGTACGTCATCGGCGCGGTCAGCGACGACGTCACCATCGATGTGCCCGCCACCCTGGCCGAGGTGCCCATCGGCCCCGTCGAGGTCAGCGGCACCGGGCGGGGGTTCGAGGGAACCGTCGTCCTCACCGCCACCCTGGCGGGCGAGGACGGCGCCCCGCTCGCCCAGGAGCCCGTCATCGCCGGCTCGGCCGAGGCGCTCGAGCCGTACGCCGTGACCCTCGACGTCGGCGGCGCCGCCGACGGCGACACCGTCGCCGTCGTCGCCACCACCGGCATCGGCCTCGACACCGACGCCCCCGGCATCGCCGCCGTCCCCGTGGTGCTGATCGCGCTCTAGCTGCGGTGCCGCGTCGGCTCCGTCGGCACCGTCGCGCCCGCTCGTTGGCACTCTCCGGTTGCGAGTGCCAACGAGAGCGTCTACCGTTTGGCAGTCGAAGGGGTCGAGTGCTAACCGGGGCGAGACCTCGGTTCAGCCCCGCGAGACCCCTCCTGCGCTATCGCCCAACGGAGGACGCTATGCCCAAGATCATCGCCTTTGACGAGGACGCCCGCCGGTCGCTCGAGGCCGGCATGAACAAGCTCGCCGACGCCGTGCGCGTCACCCTCGGCCCCAAGGGCCGCAACGTCGTGCTCGAGAAGAAGTGGGGCGCGCCGACCATCACCAAGGACGGCGTGTCCGTCGCCAAGGAGGTGGAGCTCGAGGACCCGTACGAGAAGATCGGGGCCGAGCTGGTCAAGGAGGTCGCCAAGAAGACCGACGACGTCGCCGGCGACGGCACCACCACCGCCACCGTGCTGGCCTGGGCCATGGTCCACGAGGGCCTACGCAACGTGGCCGCCGGCGCCAACCCGATGGCGCTGAAGAAGGGCATCGAGGCCGCCGTCGAGGCCGCCACGAACAGCCTCTCCTCGCTGTCCAAGGACGTCGAGGACAAGGAGCAGATCGCCCAGGTCGCCTCGATCTCCGCCAACAACGACCGTGAGATCGGCGAGCTCATCGCCGATGCCATCGACAAGGTCGGCAAGGACGGCGTGGTCACCGTCGAGGAGTCGAACACCTTCGGCATGGAGCTCGAGTTCACCGAGGGCATGCGCTTCGACAAGGGCTACATCTCGCCCTACTTCGTCACCGACCCCGAGCGCATGGAAGCGGTCCTCGAGGACCCCTATCTGCTCTTCGTCGGCTCCAAGATCAGCGCCGTGCGCGACCTGCTGCCGCTGCTCGAGAAGGTCATGCAGTCGTCGAAGCCGCTGGTGATCCTCTCCGAGGACGTCGAGGGCGAGGCTCTCGCCACCCTCGTGGTCAACAAGATCCGCGGCACGTTCAAGTCGGTGGCGGTCAAGGCCCCCGGCTTCGGCGAGCGCCGCAAGGCGATGCTGCAGGACATGGCCATCCTCACCGGCGGCCAGGTCATCACCGAGGAGGTCGGGCTCAAGCTCGACAACACCACCCTCGACCTGCTGGGCAAGGCCCGCAAGGTGGTCGTCACCAAGGACGAGACCACCATCGTCGAAGGCGCCGGCGCCGAGGAGGACATCAAGGGCCGCATCGGCCAGATCAAGGCCGAGATCGAGAACACCGACTCCGACTACGACCGCGAGAAGCTCCAGGAGCGCCTGGCCAAGCTCTCCGGCGGCGTGGCCGTCCTCAAGGTCGGCGCCGCCACCGAGGTGGAGCTCAAGGAGAAGAAGCACCGCATCGAGGACGCCGTCAGCACCACCAAGGCGGCCGTCGAGGAGGGCATCGTCCCCGGCGGCGGCGTGTCGCTGCTCCGGGCCCAGAAGGCCATCAACGACGTCGCCGACAAGCTCGAGGGCGACGAGGCCACCGGGGCCCGCATCGTGGCCAAGTCGGTCGAGGAGCCGGTCAAGCAGATCGCCCGCAACGCCGGCCTCGAGGGCGGCGTCGTGGTCCAGAAGATCAAGGACCTGAAGGGCGCCTCCGGACTCAACGCCGCCACCGGCGACTACGAGGACCTCATCAAGGCGGGCGTCGTCGACGCCACCAAGGTGGTCCGCTCGGCGCTGCAGAACGCAGCCTCGATCGCGGCGCTGTTCCTCACCACCGAGGCCGTCATCGCCGACAAGCCCGAGAAGGAAGCCGCCGGTGCCGGCGGCGGCGGGGGCATGGGCGGGATGGACGACTTCTAGGTCCGGGTTCCTCCCCGAACATCGAGAGGGCCGGTCCGCGAGGACCGGCCCTCGTCGCGTCCGGGATCAGGCGACGACGATGGTGCCCGTCATCTGCGGGTGGATCGTGCAGCGGATCTCGAACTCGCCGGGCTCGGCCGGCGCCGTGAAGGAGCCCTCCTCGCCGCCGCTGATGTCGCCGGTCTCGAAGGAGTCGCTCGTGAGGTTGTGGGTGGCGTCGTCCTCGTTCGGCACCGAGATCTCGGCGCCGGCCTCGATGGTGGCGTCCTCGGGGTCGAAGGCGAAGCCGGCCATGGTGATGGAGTCGACGACCTCCCCCCCGCCGGCCGGCTCCTCGCCCTCGGTCTCCTCGGTGGGCTCCCCGGTCGTGTCGTCGGCGGCTTCGTCGTCGCCGCCGCACGCGCCGAGGAGGAGCCCGCCGGCGGCGAGGGCGAGGACGGCGCCCCGGCGCAGGCGCCGGGAGGGTCGGGTCGTGGTGATGGGCTCGCTCATGGGATGCTGCACGGGGCACAGCATGCAACGAATCCGGCGGTCCGCCGGTGTCGGGGGCGATCCGGGGGGTCAGGTGGCGGGACGGGGGGCGCGGCGGCGCACCGTGCTGGCGTCCCGGCGGCGGCGTTCGATGGCCTCGGGGGTGAGGGGAGCAGGCCGCGCCAGGACGGGGTCGACGATCGATCCCCGCCCCGTCACGACGCCGAGGCCGACCGTGGCGAGCAGGGCGGCGACGGCGACGAGTGTGACGGCGCGGCCGGCCGCGCCGGTCCCGGTCGCCCCGGCCGCGGCCACCGTCGCCGGGTCGGTGGGCAGGCCCGCCGCGCCGGCCCCGGCTTGCCCCGCCGCTGCACCCGGCAGCGCCTGGGTGAAGGCGTCGACCCCGGCCGGCGGGGGTGGGGCGGCGCCGTTGAGGATCGTGGCGGTGAAGAGGGTCGAGCGCAGCCCGAGGGCGGCGGCGAAGGCCAACCCGCCGACGGTCCGGGGGCCGGCGTCGCCGTCGAGCACCACCTCGAGCGCCCGGCCCGACGGCCCGGTGGCCCCCAGCGCCACGCCGGTGAGGGTGCCGGGGTAGGCGGTGCGGGCGGCGACGTCGCGGAGGGCGATGTCGGCCACCCACGGCAACGGGTCGGGCGTGTCGTAGGCGACGGTGGTGAGGTACGGGAACGCCTCGTTGGAGGTGCCGAAGCCCTCGAGGGGGGTGGCGGACACGCCGCCCGCATCGGCGGAGTAGACGGCCTCGATGAGCCCGCCGCCGTGGGTGAGGACCTGGCCCCGGGTGGCGTCGACCGCGGCGCGCAGGTTGGCGTTCTCGCCTCCGGCGCCGACATACACCTGGCAGCGCTGGGTGTCGCACAGCTCGCCGCCCGAGGCCATGGCCCGCAGCGCGTAGGTGCGGGCGGCGATGGCCTGGGCCTGTTGCACGGCGGGAGGCCAGGCGGCGGGCACCTCGGCCATGCCGGCGAGGTAGCGCTCCACGTCGAGTTGGTTCACCAGGCCGAGGCCGTTCGGGCCGGCCACCGCCTGGATCGCACCCCGGTAGGCGCTGCCCCGGGCCGGGACCGACGTGGTGCCGCCACCGTCGGGCACCGCCCACAGTGCGGTGTCGGCGATCGGGGCGGGCGGCGGAGGCGGTGCGTCGGGTGCGGGGGCGGGGACCGGGTTCGCCGGATCGCCGGGGGCAGGCGCCGGCGCGGGACCGCCG
>JBBJOU010000030.1:0-11815 GCA_037724305.1 Acidimicrobiales bacterium | reverse complement strand
TGCTTCCAGCGGATGAGGCCGTACTCGTTGTCCTCCCACACGACCTGCACCACTGGGAGCTCGTACTGCACGGCGGTGGCCAGCTCCTGGACGTTCATCATGAACCCGCCGTCGCCCTGCAGCCCCACCACGCGCCGCTCGGGGCAGGCGAGCTTGGCGCCGATGGAGCCGGGGAGGGCGATCGCCATGGAGCAGAAGCCGTTGGAGATGATGCACGTGTTCGGCTCGTAGGTGACGTACTGCCGCGCCGTCCACATCTTGTGGGCGCCGACGTCGCTGATGAGCACGTCGTGGTCGCGCAGCTCGAGGCGGATGTCGTGGAGGATCCGCTGCGGCTTCATCGGGAAGCCGTCGTCGGTGCAGTGGTCCTCGGTCAGCTCCTTCGTCAGCCGGTCGCGCACCTTGCGGAAGGCGGCGATGTCGCCCTTGCGGTGCTGGTCGTCGAGGCGCTCGTTGATGGCCCACAGGCAGGCGGCGATGTCGCCCACGCACTCGACCTCGGGCCGGTAGGCGCCATCGACCTCGGCGGGCGTGAAGTCGATGTGGAGGATGGTCTTGTCGCCGTCGGGGTTCCACCGCGACGGGTGCCACTCGACCATGTCGTAGCCCACCGAGATCACGAGGTCGGCCTGTTCGAACACCGCCATGACATGGTCCTTGATGCCGAGCCCGGCCGCATACAGCGACTGGGGATGGCGATCGGAGACCACGCCCTTGGCCATGAACGTCATGGTCGCGTAGATGCCGGTCTCGTCGACGAACCGGTTGAGCTGCTTGGTCACCCGCGTGCGGGCGCACCCGTTGCCGACCAGCAGCACCGGCTTGCGGGCCTGGGCGATGAGGTCGAGGGCCGCGTCGATGCTCTTGTCGTCGGGCACCGGCCGGCGCACCTTCATGCCGGGGACGATCGGCGTGTCGTCGATCTCCATCTTGGCGATGTCCTCGGGCAGCTCGACCAGCGTGGCGCCGGGCTTCTCGGCGACCGCCAGCTTGAACGCCTTGCGCACCACCTCGGGGATGTTCTCGGGCTGCAGGATCATCGACGCCCACTTGGTGACGGGTTCGAACATCCCGACCACGTCCATGGCCTGGTGCGATTCCTTGTGGAGCCGGGTGGTCGAGGCCTGCCCGGTGATGGCGACCACCGGCGAGCAGTCCATGTCAGCGTTGGCCACGCCCGTGAGCAGGTTCGTCGCCCCCGGGCCGAGGGTGGCGAGGCACACGCCGGGCTTGCCGGTCATGCGCCCGTAGAGGTCGGCCATGAACGCCGCGCCCTGCTCGTGGCGGCAGATGATGAACCGGATCGGCGAGTCGAGCAGGGAGATCATCACGTCCGCGTTCTCCTCACCGGGAACGCCGAAGATGTACTCGACCCCCTCGGCCTCGAGACACCGCAGGAACAGGTCGCTGGCCTTCATGGGACCTCACTCTCCGCCCGCCACCGCAGGCCGCCGCCCGGCCGCCAGCGTGCCACACGCTCGCCGGCGGCGCTCGGCTTCAGGGCGCCGGCACGTCGCCCGTGCGACGGCGGGTGCCCGCGTGCCACCACCCCGCCGACGAAGGCGTCGGTTCCGTTCGCTGCAGCGCAGTCACGCCACGGCGCCATACCGCCGTGCTTCGGCGTCGAACACCAGACGCATGCCCCGATCTCTTCGCTTCACCGGCATCGCCGCCGTCGCCACCCTCTGGACGTCCCTGCTCGTCGCCACCGCGCGCAGCGGCTTCGACCTGCTCGGCGCAGAACCCCTCAGCTACCTGGGCAGTGACGCCGGCACCGCAGGGCTGTTCTCCGTCGGCCTCCTGGTGTCGGCCCTCCTGCTGGCGGGCTTCCACCGGTTCGTGCGGGACCGGTTCCTGGTGGCGCCCGGCTTCTCGGCGGCGATGCTCACGGGCCTGGCCGGCCAGCTGATCGCCGCCGTCGTCCCCATCGGCGGCGACTCCGTCGTCCACCGTGTGCACACCATCAGCGCCCTCGTCCTCGGCATCTCGCTACCGCTGCTCATGTGGCGGTTCGCCGCCGGCCAACCGCAGGGCCGGTGGCGGCGGATCAGCTACGCGCTGTTCTGGGTCGAAGCCGCCGCCTGCGTCGTCGGCCTGTACCTCTCGGCCCGGATGGTCGCCCCCGTGGCCGAGATCCTCCCGGCCTCGGCCTTCCACGCCTGGATCATCATCGTCACGATCAAGGCCGCCCGAGGGACGCAGTCGCTCGGCGGTCCTCCCTGCCGGGATGAAGATGGTGGTCAGCGCGCGACGAGTGACCGCAACTCGGCGGCGATCTCCGTGACCTCGTCGCGGCCGGTTGTGACGGCAACGACGAGGTCGTAGCCGGGCTGCGCTGAGTCGAGCAGCTCCAGCCGAGAGGCCTTCGTCAGCGTTTTAGCATCAGGAAGTCATTCTGGCTCGATCTCGTGTCGACCGAAGTAGTCCTCACCGGTGATCTCGAGAAGCAGGTCGAGGTAGTCGACGCCGACCTCGTGGATGAGGTCCTCGAGGTCAGCGTGCGCGCCGATCGCCAAGTCGAACAGCACGATTCGGTCTGCGTCGAGGACCCGCTGGATGCGAAGGGTCCACGCCCAGTCCTCGTTCATCTCGCCAAGCACCTCGAGTCGCGCCGCTGTTGGCAGCGCGTCTCGGACCGTCGCGACGGCGATCGCTTCGAGCACGGGAACGAGGCGGTCGACCGCAGCTGAGAAGCCGGCGAGCGCGTCACGGTGGCGTGCGATCAGGTCCTGGGCGGGCACGACTCGAAACCTATGACGTGCCCTGTGACATCCCTCGACCGTTGAGCTCCGATCCGATGAAGAACCGATCCAACGCCAACAGGGCACGCCGAGCCCTGGCGGCACCGGTCACGGCGAGCCCATAGCTTCTCCTCATGGAGGAGCTGGGGCCCGGGCTCTACGAGGCGCTCATCACCGATGGCCTGAAGGCGCAGCTCGACGCGCTCGCCGATCGCTTGCCTTCGCGAGTCCGTGGTCTGCGGGCGGCGGAGGCGCCTGACCGGGTCGCGTGGCACCTCAGCCGGCAGATCGAGTCGGCGCTCGCGGACGTCGGCGACGCCGAGCGAGTCGAGGTCGGACTGCGCGTGGCGCGAGCCCTGCTCGATCGTCTCGGCGAGCTCGTCACCGTTGACACAGCCGCCGTGCCGGTTGCTCCGGCGACGGTGCTCCATGCCGTGATGCGGCGGCTGCCCGATGGCCAACCCGAGGAGATCGACGAGCCACTCATCCCGCTGCTCGACACGACGCTGCTGACCAACGCTCCCGGCGAGCCGAACCTGTGGAACCAGCTTCGGTCCGAGATCGAATCCGCCGACTCGATCGACCTCGTCATGGCGTTCATCCGGCGCAGCGGCATCAGCCCGCTGGTCGACGCCCTGCACCGCCACTGCAGCAAGGGCCTGCCCCTGCGGGTGCTCACGACCACGTACACCGGCTCGACCGAGCGACGGGCGCTCGACCAGCTCGCCGAACTGGGGGCGGATCTGCGGATCTCCTACGACCTCACCACAACGCGCCTGCACGCCAAAGCCTGGCTCTTCCACCGGCGTTCCGGCTTCTCCACGGCTTACGTGGGGTCGTCGAACCTCACGCACTCGGCCCAGGTGACAGGCCTCGAGTGGAACGTCAGGGCCTCATCGGCTCGCAACCCGGACGTCGTCGACAAGTTCACCGCCGTCTTCGACAGCTACTGGGCGAACGGGGACTTCGTCCCCTACGACCCAGTTGAGTTCGACGCGGAGACACGGCGGGCCAGCGGAGTCGATCGCGGACCGCAGGTGATCCTTAGCCCGATCGAGCTGCGGCCGTGGCCGTTTCAGGAACGGCTGCTCGAGCTGGTCGAGCTCTCCCGACAGCGTGGGCACCATCGAAACCTGCTGGTTGCCGCGACCGGAACGGGCAAGACCGTGATGGCGGCGCTGGACTACGGGCGACTCCGCCAACAGCTCGCACGGTCCCGGCTGCTGTTCGTCGCCCACCGTGAGGAGATCCTCGACCAGAGCCTCGCCACGTTCCGGTACGCGCTGCGCGATCCCTCGTTCGGCGAGAAGTGGGTCGGCGGGGCTCGACCGACGAGGTTCGAGCACGTCTTCGCCTCGATCCAGAGCCTCAACGCCAACGACCTCACGAACCTCCCGGCCGACCACTTCGACGTCGTCATGATGGACGAGTTCCACCACGCCGCGGCGGCGTCGTACACACGAGTCCTCGACCACCTGACGCCTGTCGAACTCCTCGGCCTCACCGCCACGCCAGAGCGCAGCGACGGACTCCCGATCCTGCACTGGTTCGACGACCGCATCGCCGCGGAGCTGCGCCTGTGGGACGCCATCGACCAGCAGCACCTCGCACCGTTCCTGTACTTCGGCATCCACGACGGCCTCGACCTCCGAGACATCCCGTGGCGCCGTGGCCGGGGCTACGACGTCGAGGCGCTCAGCAACACCTACACCAGCTCCGACGCCTGGGCCCGACTGGTGGTCCAGCAGGTCGCCGACCACGCCGAGCCGGCAACGATGCGGTGCCTCGGGTTCTGCGTGAGCGTCGAGCACGCCCGCTTCATGGCGCAGCACTTCACGCGCCACGGAATCGAGTCAGTGGCTGTTTGGGGCGACAGCCACTGGACCGACCGGGAGGCCGCGCTGCGAGACCTCGCCGACGGCCGGGTGCGCGCGGTGTTCTCGGTCGACCTGTTCAACGAGGGTGTCGACGTCCCGAATGTCGACACCGTGCTCATGTTGCGGCCGACCGAGAGCCCCACGCTGTTCCTTCAGCAGCTCGGTCGAGGCCTGCGCAAGGCGCCGGGCAAGGCCTTCTGCACGGTGCTCGACTTCGTCGGCACCCACCGCCGGGAGTTCCGCTTCGACCGCCGCTACCGCGCCCTGCTCGGCGGCAGCCGTCGAGATGTTGAGCGAGCCGTGCAGCTCCGGTTCCCGTTCCTCCCGGCCGGCTGCAACATGCAGCTCGATCAGAAGGCCAGTGAGATCATCCTGCGAAGCCTGCGAGAAGCCATCCCGACTCGCTGGCCGGCCAAGGTCGACGAGCTGCGGTCGCTGCGCCGGGATGCCCCCAACCTCGACCTCGCTCGCTTCCTCCACGAGTCGGGGCTCGAACTCGATGACGTCTACGACGGCGGCCGGAGCTGGTCGGACCTCCAGCAGGCCGCGGGCGCGCCGGTGCTCACGGGGGGACCCAACGAGACCGTGTTGCGGCGGGCAGTGGGTCGGCTCCTCCACATCGACGACCACGAGCGAATTTCCACGTACCGTCGCCTCCTCGCAGAGCCCGACCCGCCGCGAGTCGACGTCGCTCCGGAGCGCGAGCGTCGGCTGCTGCACATGCTGGTGGCCCAGGTCGCCGACCGGGTGATCGGCAAGGACACGTCACTGCAGGAAGCGGTCGACTTGCTCTGGGCCCACCCCCAGGTCCGAGCGGAGCTGCGGGACCTCTTGGCGGCGCTGGAGGGGCGAGTCGACCACGTCCATGCTCTGCTCCATACCCACCCGGAGGCGCCGCTGCAGGTGCACGCCCGGTACAGCCGCCTCGAGATCCTCGCTGCGATGGGACTCGGTGACGGAGCGAAGATCGCTGCCTGGCAAAGCGGCGTCTACGAGGCCAAGCCGGCCAACGCCGAGCTGTTCGCCTTCACCCTCGACAAGAGCAGCGGCGCCTTCTCCCCCACGACCCGGTACCGCGACTACGCCATCAGCCGCTCGCTCATCCACTGGGAGAGCCAGTCGATCACTCGTGCCGAAAGCCCGACGGGCCTCCGCTACCGCAACCACGAGCGCGAAGGCCGGGCGATTCTGCTGTTCACGCGAGTCCGAGCGGACGACCGCTCGTTCTGGTTCCTCGGGCCCGCCACCTACCGGGGCCACGTCGGCGAGAAGCCGATGGCGATCACCTGGGAGCTCCATCACGCGCTTCCCGGCGACCTCTACGCCCAGTTCGCCGCAGCCGTCGCGTGAGGGTCCACGGGCCCGCCAGCCTTAACGCGTCCGGGTCCCGATGGGAACTGCGCCTGACGCCTGCAGCAATCGCTCTCGAAGCGCGCGACACGCCCGGACTTCGTCGATCGCCTCCTCCTGCTCGCAACGCAAGATGCAGGGCAACTGGAACCACGGCGAGGCGTACTACCGGTGCACCTACGGCTCGGAGTACGCCCGCTCGGCGCAGCTCGACCATCTCAAGGTCGCCTACCTGCGCGAGCGCGACCTGCTCCCCCACGTCGACGCGTGGCTCGGGCGCCTGGTCGACCCGGAGCACGTCGACGAGACCTTCGAGTCGATCCTCGGCGCCGCCGCGGCGAACCAGGCCGCGGAGCTCCAGCGGGCGACCGTGAACGAAGAGCTATGTGGCTGCGACCAGAAGCTCGACAGCTACCGGCAGCTCCTCGAGACTGGCACGGACGCGGCGCTCGTCGCCGGTTGGATCAACGACGTGCTGGCCGAGCGCCGCCGACTCGAAGCGCGGCTGCGCAACCTTCGGCCGAGACCGCTGCGGACTTCGCCACCGCCGACGAGATCCGCCGCACAGTCGAGGAGCTCGGCGGGATGGTCGGGCTACTGCAAGTGACGCAGCCAAAGCTGCGCGGCCGCTTCTACGAGGAGGTCGGGCTCACCGCGACCTTCGATCCGACCACCCGCTCCATCGAGGCTTACGCAGACCTCGGTGTGCGTAAGGTTCGTGTCGGAGGGGGGACTTGAACCCCCACGCCCTTGCGGGCACCAGGCCCTCAACCTGGCGCGTCTACCAGTTCCGCCACTCCGACGTGGGTCGGTGAACCTAGCGGACGCCTCCGGCGATCACCAGCCGTCAGCCGGGGCCGCAGAGGGGGGTGGCTTCGGGTTCGTACGGGGGGGCGAGGGGCTCGATGCGGGACGCGGCGCAGTCGATCTCCCAGTCGAGGGGCCAGGGGTTGGCGAGGCAGCCGTCGAGCTCGGTGGACTGCTGGACCATGATCGCGGCGGGCTCGCCGGGAGTGGTGCAGCCGGCGACGGGGTGGTGCTGGCCGAGGAGGTGGCCGACCTCGTGGTTGACCAGCATCCGGCGGTAGGCGTCGAGGTCGCCGGTCCATTCCGGCGTCGCCGTGCGCCAGCGATCGGCGTTCAGGGCGACGACCGGGCCGAGCTGGCACGAGAACCGGCTGTTGGTGTCATAGGGGGCGCAACGGGCGTCGACGTCGGGGCCCTCGCCCAGCACGATCGTGTAGGGGGCGTCATCACGAAACGTGAAGGCGAAGCCGGCGCGGGTCCAGCCCCGCGGATCGGTGAGCGTCGACGTGACGACCTCGGCGAAGGCGGCAGTGGCCTCGTCGTCGACGAGGCGCTCGAGGCGCACGGCGATCTCGGTGACCGGGTCTGTGGTAGGTGTCGTCGGGGCCGGGGGCGTCGGGGCGGACGTCGTCGGTCCGGCGGCGTCGGTGCCGCCACACGCGGCGATGACCAGCATGGCCACCGCCGCTCCTGCGCTCCTCCCCCACTGCGACACAGCCGCCAGTCTCGCTGACGGCTGGCGTGCAGGCGCGCCGGTCAGCCGGGGTCGAGCCAGGTCTGCTCGGCGGCGAAGGTGCCGTCGACGCCGAAGGCGAGGTCGCGCACCTGGGGGGCGGCGACGGCGAGGGTGCGGAACTGGGCGATGGGGAGGACCGGCGCCTGGGCAAGAACGAGACGTTCGGCCTCGGCGTAGAGGGCGAGACGGTCGGCGGGGACCTCGGCGGCACGAGCGCGGGCGAGGAGGTCGTCGAAGGCGGGGTCGTTGAAGCCGACGATGTTGTCGGGGCTGCCGGACGCGAACAGGGGGTGCAGGTAGGCGTCGGGCGAGGCGTGGGTCCCGATCCAGCCGAGGCGGAACAGCTGCTGCTCGCCGGAGGTGGCGAAGGCGGTGTAGTCGGCGGCCGGGACCGGTCGTAGCGAGGTGGGGATGCCGGCGGCGGCGAGGTCGGCGGCGATGGCGCCGGCGACTGCAGCCTCGTCGGGGCCGTCGTCGAAGCCGATAACCACCTCGGGCACCGGGCCGGCGCCAAACACCTCGGCCACCAACGCCCGGGCCGCGACCGGGTCGTAGGCGCACGTCGCGCCGCATCCCTCCCCCACGGCGCCGGCGACACCGTCGGGCACGACGCCGATCAGGGGCGACGCCGTGGCGCGGTACACCGCGGCAATGATCGCCTCGCGGTCCACGGCGCGCACGATGGCGACACGGAAGCGGGGGTCGGCGAAGGCGGGAATGGCCAGGTTGAAGCCGTACAGGAGCTCGGCCTGGAACGGCGTGACGAGGTCAGCGCCGAAGCGCTCGGTGGCCTCGTCGAGGCGGCCGGGCGAGACCAGCGACCAGTCGAGCGTCCCCTCCTCCATCGCCTCCAGGGCGATGTCGAGGTCGGGGTAGAAGCGCACCTCGACGCCGTCGAGCAGCGTCGCCCGTCCCAGGGCGCGGGCCAGCGTCAGCACGCCGTCGTCGTCACCGGCCAGGCGAAACGGGCCGCTGCTGACACCGGGGGCGGGGGGGACGGTGGCGGCCACACCGGCGCCGGCGTCGCCCGGGCGGGCCACGATGCCGAGGGCGGGTGCCGCCAGCAGCTCCGGCAGGGTGGACAACGCCTGGGTGAGGCGGATCTCGACGGTGGCAGCGTCGACCACGATCACCCCGGCGAGGGTGGGGGCGGAGCCGCCGGCCAGCTCGCGGGCGCCCTGCACGATCTCCAGTCGGGTGGACAGCAGCGACCCGGCGCCGAGGCGGGCCACCCGCCCGAGGCTGTAGGCCACGTCGTCGGCCACGATCGGGCGTCCGTCGGAGAAGGTCACGTCGGGGCGGAGGGTGAACTGCCAACGGGTGGCGCCGTCGAAGGGCTGCCACGACGCGGCCAGGGCCGGCGTCGCGCTCGTCGCCCCGGGCGCCACCGTCGTCAGGCCGTCGTAGAGGAGGTCGGCCACCACCGACGCCGACGCCTGGGCCGGCGAGGCGGCGGCGGGGTCGAGGCTCTCGATCGGCGACAACCCGATGCGGAGCGTCCCGCCGACCACCGGTTCGCCATCGGCGGCGCCGTCGGCCTCTGTCGCGGCGTCGCCCTGCGAGAGCT
Source organism: Acidimicrobiales bacterium (assembly GCA_037724305.1). Taxonomy (GTDB): domain Bacteria; phylum Actinomycetota; class Acidimicrobiia; order Acidimicrobiales; family JACDCH01; genus JBBJOU01. The sequence goes on along the minus strand of JBBJOU010000030.1, from coordinate 2,737 downwards.
CACCGGCGCTGTCGCCACTGCACGCCGCCAGCGCGACCAGCGCCACGACAGCGAGCGCCGCCGGCACGAGAGCGCGGGCTCGCCGGGGTGTTCCGTCGCTGGACGGCCTGCCGAGAGCGAACCGTGCCGGTCGGGGCACTACAGCAGGAGGGCGAAGCCGACGGTGGTGAAGGCGAAGACCACCGCGGTCACCACCGTGATGCGGTTCAGGTTCTTCTCGGCCACGGTGGACCCGGCCGCCGTGGAGCCGGCGCCGCCGCCGAACATGTCCGACAGGCCGCCGCCCTTGCCGCTGTGCAGCAGGACGAGGAACAGCATGAGCAGGGCGTTGCCGACGTGGACCAGGCCGACCCAGAACTTCAGTTCGGTGAGGAAGAGTCCGAGCGTCACGGGGGAAGAACCTTAGGCGATGGTGCGGCGCCGGCCGAAGCGCCCGCCGGCGCTCGGCGGCCGGTCCGCCGGCCGGGCCACCCCCCGGTGCTCGAGCTCGTCGAGGATGTGGCGCAACGGTTCGCCGGCGAGCGGGGGCACCGTGACCGACCGGTCGCCGAGCTCGAGGCGGTTCCCCCGTGCCCGGCTGATGTCGGCCCACGCCGAGCTGAACGTCCGAAACCCGTTGGGACAGAGGACCACACCCTCGGGGCCGAGATCGACCCGGGCGCGCGCCGCCAGCACCAGGAACAGCGATCCGAGCACACCGAGGCCCAGGGCCACGCCGGCCATGACCTCGGTGAAGGCGCCGAACACGGCGACAGCCATCAGGCCGACGCCGGCCACCCACCACCACACCGGGCCCCGGAAGGTGCGGCGTCGGCGGTCATACAACGGTGGTGACCTCGGCGAAGTGGCACGCCACCGGGTGACCCTGGCCGCGGTCGACGAGTTGGGGTTCCTCCTCGGCGCAGATGTCCTGGGCCTTCCAGCACCGGGTGCGGAACCGGCAGCCCGACGGGGGGTTGGCGGGGCTGGGGACGTCGCCCTCGAGCACGATGCGCTTGCGGGCTCGCTCCTTGCGGGGGTCGGGCACGGGCACGGCCGACAGCAGGGCCTGGGTGTAGGGGTGCGACGGGCGCTCGTAGACGTCGGCGCGGGTACCGGTCTCGACCACCTTGCCCAGGTACATCACCGCTACCCGGTCCGAGATGTGGCGGACCACCGAAAGATCATGGGCGATGAACAGATACGACAGCCCGAGGCGGTCCTGGAGCTCCTCGAGCAGGTTCACCACGCCGGCCTGGATCGACACGTCGAGGGCAGAGACGGGCTCGTCGAGCACCAGGAGCCGGGGCTCGAGGGCGAGCGCCCGGGCGATGCCGATGCGCTGGCGCTGGCCGCCGGAGAACTCGTGCGGGTAGCGGTTGCCGTGCTCGGGGTTGAGGCCGACGAGGGTGAGCAGTTCGGCGACCCGCTCGCCCCGACTGCCCTTGGCCAGGCCGTGGATGTCGAGCGGCTCGCCGACGATGGCGTTGACCGAAAGCCGCGGGTTGAGCGAGGCGTACGGGTCCTGGAAGACGATCTGGATGTCGCGACGCGCCTTGCGCAACGCCGCCTTGCTCAGGGTGGTGAGGTCGGTGCCCTCGAACGACACCGTGCCCGAGGTCACCGGGTGCAGCGCCACGATGGCGCGGCCCAGCGTCGACTTGCCGCACCCGGACTCGCCGACGATGCCGAGCGTCTCGCCCCGGGCGAGGTCGAAGCTGACGCCGCTGACGGCCTGCACCTGGCCGACGACCCGGCGGAGCACACCGCCGCCGCGGATCGGGTAGTGCTTGACGAGGTCACGGACCTCGAGGATGGGGCCACTGGCCGAGTCACTGGTGGACGCGTCGGTCGGGGCGGAGGTGGCGGTCACGACGGCTTCTCGGCGACGACGTCGGGCATGTCCGGGTCGGGGGCGAACAGCTCGCTGTCGTCGGCGGTCACGTCGAAGATCTCCTCGGCGGCCACGCCGCCGGCCAACTGGTCACTGAAGTGGCAGGCGGCGCGGTGCTCGCCCACGCCGACGCGCACAAGGGCCGGCTCGTCCTCGACGCAGCGTTCGGTCGACATCGGACACCGCGGCTCGAACGGGCACCCGGGCGGGAGGTTGATGAGCGACGGGGGCGACCCGGCGATGGGCACCAGCCGCTCGGCGCCGTCGGCGTCGAGGCGGGGCAACGAGCCGATCAGCCCCAGGGTGTAGGGCATGCGGGGGTCGTAGTAGATGTCGTCGACGGTGCCGACCTCGATCTCCTTGCCGGCGTACATCACCAGCATGCGATCGGCGGCGGAGGCCACCACGCCGAGGTCGTGGGTGATGAGGACCATGGCCGAGCCGGTGGCCTCGCGGGCCTTGCTGAGCGCCTCGAGCACCTGGGCCTGCACGGTCACGTCGAGGGCGGTGGTGGGCTCGTCGGCGATGATGAGGTCGGGGTCGTTGGCCATGGCCACGGCGATGACCGCCCGTTGGCGCATGCCTCCCGAGAACTCGTGCGGGTAGCTGCTCGCTCGATCCCGGGCGTTGGGGATGCCGACGATGTCGAGGAGCTCGACGGCGCGGTCGGTGGCGGCCCGCTTGGACACGTCGTGGTGGGCTCGGACGGCCTCGGCCACCTGCCAGCCGACCGTGTACACCGGGTTCAGCGAGGTCATCGGGTCCTGGAAGATCATGGCGATCTTCTTGCCGCGGTAGGCGTTGAGCTGCTTGTCCTTGCGCCCGACGAGCTCCTCGCCCCGGAACGTGATCGAGCCGGTGATC